>JBKHJI010000052.1:0-10247 GCA_046538175.1 Bathyarchaeia archaeon
GGGTTACAATAATGAAGACTGCGCCGAAGGATTTGTCTGGAAACGGCAGTTTTTCGCCTATTCCTTTAATGACGTTTATTTTCCGTCTCTTTGCGAAGCCTAGCACGCTAGCAGAAATGTCAACTCCGTATTCTATTTTTAGCGCTTCCGCGAACCTTCCAGTACCTACACCTATCTCAAGTAGATGTGGCTCCAAATCTCTGCATAATGGTGCTATGCATGCTTTTTCTAGGTTAAACGCTGATTTTCCAAAGGGTTTGTCGAACCATCTATCATATCTTTCTGCGAACGTGTCAAAAATGTGTTTTACTCTCAAGCTATTTGGATCTGTTTTTTCTCTCAATCATAACACATACTCCGTGGACAACAGTTATGCCGCTTCTCGTGCAGAAATCAATATCCTCTTCGAATTCTGAACCATGCTGCATCCACACTTTTTTTGTTCCAAGTTTCTCGCATGTTTTGACTACTTGCTCTGTTATCTTTGGTGGGACTACTACGTCCACAACATCTGGTTTTGTCGGAAGAGCTTCAAGACTTGCGTAGCACTTATCTCCTAAAACTCTATCTGTATTTGGATTAACACAATAAATCTTGTATCCGGCATTGCGCAGGTCTCTATAAACTTGATGCCCATACTTCTCAGGATCTCTGCTAACACCTATAACGGCGAATACATTTGTTTTATTTAAGAAATCGACGATTAAGTTTTCATCCATAATTACTTGCCTCCTTTCACCACTCACAATTTTGCAAAAACACCATGTTTAAAGCCCTGCCCTTCAGATGTATTTTAGTCGCGTTCGTTTATCTCCCAACACCTGCTTGATCTTTTCTTTCCATTCTGGCGTGGTCCACGTTCCCAGGGCTGTATGATTTTCGTAATAGCTTTGTGGGATTGGGTGTGTGCCTATTATTACATTTACCCCGTATTCTTGTTTGATGAAATCATAGAAATGGTCAATGTATGGGCATGGAGGGTAACCTACTACCATACCTGTTGCAAAATGAATAACTTCAACACCATTTTTCTTCATTTCCTCCAGGCAGTATTCCACGTTTCCACCTGGGCATCCTCCGCAGGTAGTGTATCCCACTAGCTCCACTTCATGGTCTGTGTGAATGTTGAAAGCTCCTTCTCTGTTTCTTAAAGCTCTGAAACATTTACCGCCAGCGCAACCGCTGTAGCGATCGCAAATTATTATACCTATATTCTTTCGTTTGTGCATCTAAATCCACTCATTCATTCAAGTTAGTGGATTAGTGGATTTAACGCTTATTCTTATCGAATTGAGAAAGATCTCTAGAAGTTTATGCTTGTTCTGCTTCAAATCCCGCTAGGCCGATAAACACTAATTAAAACGTAAAACTTGTCCTAGCACAATAGTGCCACATTAGTGAGTAGTTCTTACATAGGACATTTGTATTCGCCTTTTTCTAACCATCCCATAGCCTTAGCTTCTTTAGCAAGTTGGGCTTGTCGCCTTTGGTTTAAGAGTTGGATTTCGTTGTATTTTTCTGAGATTAAGGCTCTGATGACTTCAGTGTTTTGTCTTAGCCCCAGATATTTCTTCACGATGCTGAACTTTTCTGCATCTGCTTCTTCGAAATCTATCCTTATTGGAACTTTCCTTAAAAGAGTCATTTTTTGTGCCATTTTTATACACCCCAGGTGTATATAGAAAAACCGCTATCATATATATTGTGCATATATTTTAAATTTAGTATATACTATGTATGGCACAAAGCGTATATAACACGATGTTCAGTTTCAGAAGCGAATGATACCTTCGAGGTAGAATGCAATGCCAACAACCATAGCACGAACAAAATGGATAGAAAATGTTCGAACAATAGTTGATAACTCTAGAACTCATACAATCGTCTGCGATTTGCCCACTGCCAAGGGAGGAGACGACACTGGACCAACTGCGTTGGAGTTGGCAATCATGGCATTGTCAGACTGTGCTGCCACTATTTTTGCTGACGTAGCCAAGCAAAGCGGAGTCGAAATCAGTAAACTTGAAGTTGTGGCGGAAGCAGAAAAACCCCAAGACTCGCCAAAGCTAAGCAGTATAAAGCTCAAAGTGGATGTCTCTGCAAAGGCTAGAAAGCAGTTGATTGATGCAATATGGCGTAGAACCGAAGCAAACTGTCCGGTGGTATCAATATTTAAAGACCCGATACCCGTAGAAGTTGAACTGGTAACAGAAACTGTGGAATAAAAAGCCACAAAACAACCCCACACTTTTTTTATTTATATGTATCATCTTCAAATCAGACCAAGCCAAATGCTGAACAAATGAACTAATCGTGAAATCCAAGCCATGGTGCTACGTATATCGGAAGCATTATTGAAATGAAAAAAATGCGCACGCGACTGTTAACAACTTTGAAACAATCAAAAGTCACAACAGATATGAATAGACTCTTAGGATAAGCTGAGTGGAAGAGCCAACATCATAAAATGCGTCTTGTGTGTAGCTGCTTGAATAAAGTGTTTATCTTTTAAAGATTATTGAAATCAAGAAAACTGCTGCATTAACTAAGATGATTAGGGGACCCGCTGGAAAACCAATAAGTTCAAAAATACAAATCCCTAAGGAAGCAGATGATATTCCGATAATTGTTGCTCCAAAAGTGTATTGGAATACATTTCTACTTAGGTTACTGGCAGCGCAGGCCGGTATAGCTGTTAGGGCTACGGTTAAAAGCCCACCAACTATTTTTACTCCTAACGCAACAATAACAGCAATTAGAATCAAGTAGACGAAATTTATGTTTTTAACATCTATTCCTTGGGATTTAGCTAGATCTTCGGAGATGTTAATCAGAACCATCTTCGGGTGGATTTTAGCGGTTAGCGAAAAAATGAAGATAGTTAAAACAATAGAAATTACTGCTTCTCCAAAACTTACTTTGGAAATATCTCCAACTAGAGCTGCTTCTGCTTGTCCAATGGGTAAAAATAAAAAGGCAATAGCTACTCCTGAAGCAAAAACAACAGCTGTCAAAGCTTCCATCGGCAGTTTTGTTTTCAGTTCGAATAACCAGATAAAAATTATTCCTAAGATGACAAAAGGAAAGGCGCCTAAAGATATGTCAAAACCGTAAATTAAAGCTAAGGCTATTCCTGGTAAGGTTAAATGGCCAAGAGGACCTGTCGCTAAGGCCATTCTTTTGCTTAGCATTAATGTTCCTAAATATCCGGCTGCGCCTCCAACGAAAATTCCCACGATTAAACTCAATAAAAATTGACTACTCATATACTTTTAATCCTCTTATTTTTAGTGTTTATGGCGATAATATTTTACCTCTTCACCATAAAGCTTTTGCAGATTTTCGGGAGTCAACACTTCTTGGGGAAAACCATAGCATATGGGCTGTTTATTCAAACAAATGACACAGTTTGAAAATGTATAAACAACACTTAAGTCATGAGTAACTAACAAAACTGTCAAGTTTTTTTCTTCTTTCAATTTCACTAAAAGTCTATAAACAGTTTCTTCGCCTTCGATGTCAATACCAGTAGTCGGCTCGTCAAAAAGCAAGACGTGAGGATTCCCAATTAAGCTCCACGCTATCAACGTTCTTTGAAACTGTCCAGAAGATAAATCACCGATTTTTTTCTCTAAGAGATTCTCCTTAAATCCTACAGAATTGAAGATTTCTTCTATATCTTTTTCAGAAGATTTCCGCAGTTTCAAAAAATCTTTCACGCTTAAAGGGATATCTTTTATAAAAGGCAACCTCTGAGGAACATAGCCGATTCTTATGTTTTTTTCCCATTCTATCTCCCCTTTATATGGCAAAAGACCTAGCAGAACTTTTAATAAGACTGTTTTTCCCGCGCCATTAGGACCTAAGATGGTTAAAACATCTCCTCTTTTCACCTCAAAAGATAGGTTATTAATAACCTTCTCTCCTTCCAATTCCACACAAAGATCTTTCACCCTTAGGACTAAAACATTTTGCATGGAATAAGAGCCTCGTAAGATTTCTCTAATATGTCTACTATCTCATATGGAAGAATCATGTTAAACTGCCTTGGTTCATGCAATTTAATATTAGCCTGAATATATTTTTTGTGCACTATTCTGAGAAAGCAAAAGAACGAAGTTTCCATGGGTAGATGAACAGTTTCTGGAAGAGAAAAAATCTACAAAGAAATCAAAGTTGGCGATTCTGCGTTATCCTATGGAGCTTAACTGCTTTTCCATCAGCGATTTCGGCTTATTACGCTTTGGAAATTGTACATACTGCTATTCGCTATAATGAAGATTCTGCGGCAATATAGTTTTCCTTAAATTGTCTTAACCTACGGACCCATAAATTTATCGGAGAGTAGGATTCTGGTATGCCGTTCGATAGTTCGTTATGATGCTGGCTGGAATCGGAATCATTCTCTTGTTAATCCAATTCCATCCTATGATTGTTGTGTTCGTTAAGAGGAATCGCTTTAGTCAGTTGAGTTGTGGCAGAAATTTCTTCGCTGCTTTCACAACTATTAGAGCTAGCACTATTGACACTCCTGCCTGTACAAACAAGTCTCTCGCGTACGAGACGACAGCTAGTGCTATCCCTTTAATGTATATGTTGACTAGGAAGTATGTTGTAGCCATTAGAAAACCTCCCACCACACAGCCGATAATCTGCATTGCAAATGACTTGTTCTTCGTTAAACCAGGAATTAATCCTTCCAGCCAATGTGCGGGAATTGATACAAACCATCTTGGGTATCCGGTGAAAAGATCAACTACCACTGCACCAATTACGCCCACTGAACCTCCCACTCTGTGTCCGAAAAGCAGAGCTGACATAAACACAACGAAATCTCCAACATGGGTGTAGCCTCCAGTAGGGGATGGAATAATGAGAAGCAAAATCGCCACAGCATACGTAGCTGAAAGAACAGCTGTTAAGGCTATTTCTCTGGTAACTTGCACCTTTTCAAATTTAGACATCATAACCCATACTCACATATTTTACGATAAACTGGGAAAGATGCTTCCTTTTTAAACTTTTCACTCACCAATCAAGATTCTGGCATAAATGGACCATGGCATCCATGTCTAAGCTACTCTGATGTTTCAGCCATATTCAAAACTCGCGCCTAGAGGACGTTAAAACGTAAGTGTGGTTAATTTTAGTTGTTTTACACCTTTTTCTTTAATCAATTTTTTAGCTAAGCTCTGTATCATCCTCGCATCCCCCTTGACAGCGAGAATTTCGAGGCAGTTTTTGTCATCTAAGTGAATATGTGTGGTTGAACTGATCACCGTCCTATATTCATGTTGGATCTCTGTTAAGGTCTCTTCTAAGCCTCTGGTCTCATGGTCATAAATCATGACAATTGCGCCTACTCCTACTCTCTCCTTTTCACTTGTCCACCTATACTCTGTTAAGAAGTTTTGCATGGCAAGTCGGATGATCTTTGACCGTTCGTAGCCCATTTCTCTGACTACTTTATCAAACTCTTCAAGTAGTTGAGGTGAAACTGAAACGGAGAACCTCCTCACACCTTTCTCGCTCATAGCGGTCTCTTCCGGTATTACCAATAGAACAAAATTTATTAATAGCTTTTGGTATTACGAAACATCTGAATAGTAATATTAAGATCGGTTTAAAAAACAGATAACTTGGTTGTAAACGTAGGACAATGGTTCTGATGGATTCAATCATAAAGCTCGAGGATGTTTCTACAGTCTACGAAGGCGAGAGGAGACCTGCAATCAGGGATGTGAACCTGACTCTGGAGAGAAAGGAACTTGTTTATATGGTAGGCCCGAACGCCTCTGGAAAAACGACGCTCCTCGAAACTATCAACGGCCTGCTCCCTCTTTTCAGAGGAAGAGTCTCTGTTCTTGGTTTGGATGTGCGAACTCAAGGAAGAGTGGTGAGGTGTGAGGTGGGGTATGTTCCTCAAGATTATATGGTAGAACCCGGAGAACCTTATACGGTTATTGACGTTGTGTTAATGGGGCGCTATGGCAGGATAGGTGCTCTACATCGACCTAAAGAGAAGGATCTCGAGAAAGCCGTAGAGGCTATGAGGCTGCTTGGTGTTGAAGAGTTAGTTGATAGACCTATGGGTAAGCTTTCTGGGGGTCAGCAGCAGAAGGTGATGTTGGCTAGGGCCATAGCTAAGGAGCCAAAAATCCTTCTTTTAGATGAACCCTTCAGCAATCTGGACCCTGAATCAAAGGAAAATATTCCCTCTTTGATAGGGCAACTTCATGAAGAGAACGAATTGACCACCATAATTGTGACCCACGATATCCATAATATGCTGAAACAATGCCGCAGGGCTATAGTCCTGATTAACGGAAGGATCTTGGTAGATGAAAGCCCTGAGAAAGCCCTTGCCACCATAAATAAATCAGCCGCCTTTTCGCTGGAGGCGATCCAGTGATATGGCTTGGATTCACGATCATGGGGAGGGCTGTACTGGCCTGTGTGCTAGCTGGGTTCTTAACAGGTTTGATGGGTGTTTTCGTGGTTAGGATGAGGCTGTCAGCCATAGGCTTTTCGATGTCCCACGGCGCTTTTGCTGGAGCGGCTTTAGGCGTAGCCACCTCAATGAATCCACTTGCGACTGCGATGCTCTTCGCGTCAGCTACCGCTTTTATCATAGGTCCTGTCGCAGACAAGGCCCGTTTACATGCAGACACCATAACGAGCATAGTTTTTCCCCTTAACATGGCCTTGGCATTCGTGTTTCTGACGTTGACTCCTGAGATAGGTCTCACCAGTCAAGTAGCCAATGTCCTTTGGGGCAGCATCATATCAATGACCAACAGTGATGTGGTCTATCTTTTCACGTTATCTGCGGCGACATTAGCCATAGTCTACTTCACTTGGAAGGAGCTGTTTGCCATTATGTTTGACAGAAAATTAGCTGAGGCAGATGGAATACCGACTAAACCCTTCATCTACCTCATAATATTCATTTCAGGGGTAGTTGTAGCGGTTTCTCTTAAACTCGTCGGGGGTTTACTCATATACGCTCTCCTCTTCAACCCCGCTTCCTCAGCGCTCCAGTTTCTTGAGGACATGAGGAAAATCGTAATTGTTTCACCCTTGATTGGGGTTGCTACAAATTTGTCTGGACTTGTGGTCTCCTTGTTTCTTGATCTCCCGGTTGGCTCAAGTATAGTACTGGTGTCAACCGCGATATTCGCCGTTGCAGTTCTCTTGTCACCTAAAAGAAGGAGAATGGAGGTGAAATAGAGCGTGAGGATTAAAAAGACTTTGATCTTTGGTGCGGCTTTGATTCTTCCTTTGATATTTCTATTGATAGGTGTGATGGAAGTTGAGGGCGCCACTGATAAGCCTATCATCGTATGCACAACAAGCGCAGTGGGCAGCATAGTTCAAGAATTCCTAGGAGATACGGCTGATGTTGTGGTGCTGGTTCAACCGGGTCTGTGTCCTGCCGACTTTGACATGAAACCCAGCGATGTCTATGCGGTGAGTAATGCAAAGATCTTGTTCAAGCAAAACATTCCTGGAGAGTTCTGGCTACAGGAATTGCTCGACGCAGCTGGAAACACCAACTTGACGCAAGTTGCGATTCCTGGCGTATACAACACGCCTGAAGGAGCAAAGAACTACATACGCTGGGTTGGAGGGAACCTGACTCAGATTCTGAATGTTGATTTAGATGCAAAGATTTCAGAGATGCTGATGGAGGTTGACGATGTGTCCAGCTGGATGGCAAGTCAAGCTCAGGCTTTACAGGCGTCGACTGTTAAGGTCATATGCATGAAATGGCTAAAAACGTTTGTTGAATCGGTTGGCTTTACAGTTGTTGCAACATACAATCCGCCAGAGACGTTGTCAGCCGGAGATATAAACAGCCTCATTGATACGGCGCAGACAGAGGGAGTAGCCCTCATCGTAGACAACCTTCAAATCGATGTTGACTTCGGGAGAGGGATAGCCTCCCAAGTGGGAGCTGAACATGTGGTCTTAACCAACTTTCCCGGGGCTATTCCAGGAACCGGAAACTTGTCTCAAATGTTTCGTTACAACGCAGAGCAACTTTTCAACGGCACAATCACTTGGAGGTCTACTGCTACTCTTAGAGCAGAAAGGGAGGATTTGAAAAACCAAGTGGCCATATTCCAAATTACCACGTCGTTGGCAGTCATAGCTGCTGGTGTTGAGGCGGTGTGGCTCTATACTAGAAAGAAAAAGAAATAGAGCTCCTTAAGCATGAGCCGAAAAACATACTTTAATGAAATGGCAAAGACTTGGGATGAACAATTTTGCACTCCGCAACTTGCATCTTTTTTAGGGAAGCTTGTTCCCCAGTTTGGCTTGGAACGAGGACAGAATATTCTGGACGTAGGTACCGGCACCGGAGTGCTAATTCCTTATTTAATCCAAGCGGTAGGGCCCTCCGGCTCAGTTACAGCAATTGACTATGCAGAAAAGATGGTGCAGATCTGCAGATCCAAACACTCACATCTCAAAAACGTCACAGTGAAACTTCAAGATGTTGAGGAAGACAAATTACCATCGGAATCTTTTGACGCTGTTACATGTTTCGGCTTATTTCCCCATCTCGACAAGAGGAGAAAAGCTCTGCGTAATATGAACCGTGCACTAAAACTTGGAGGCATTCTAATAATCGCCCACGCGTTAAGCAGCGAAGAGATAAGGGTTCATCACTCTAGCACCGCGTTATCTGTCATGAACGACACTTTACCGGAAAAAGCAGAAATTAAACGACTATTAAAGCGTGCCGGGTTTTCGAGAATACATCTTGAAGACGAGCATGGATATTACCTTTGTATGTCAACAAAACAATGATTGGTTTGCTCTCTGTTTCTCGTCGTAGGTTGGATTATTTACTTATGAGGGCGAACTCCCATCAAAATCCACTAGAAAAGCGGGTCTATTAGCATGCAAGGTTTCAAGGTATTTGTCTGTTTGGAGAATACTGGAGTGGTGATTTAGGTATCACCGCTTTTATGGTCTCCCTCTTCTTTGCTTATAACTAGCTGTTTTTCGTCTATCGTTAAATCTTCAAATACCGTTGGCACATGAGCTTTGAATTTTTTCAGGATTTCTAAAGCTACTTTTCTAATTTCCCATTGTGCGTTTGGTCGCCCTCGCAATTCAATTATACGACGCCATTCTCTGAGATTAGCGGTAACTACAATTTGACTTTCAACAGCGTTAGGCAGCACATATCTTGCATCTTCATTTTGAATTCCAAGCTTTTTTAGTATTGAGTATGCTTTCTTTGTCTGTGCAATCAAATCGGTGAAGAGCAGATGGGCTTGAGGGTTCTTTTTGATAGAATCCGGTTCGATGTAGCGGAAATCGATTTCATCCACATATCTCTGTGATTGCTGCGTGAATGAGCATAGTCTATGCCTCACAAGCTGGTGCGTAAAGGCTCTTGATACGCCAGTAATTCTAAATGTGGCATAAGCGTGTTCCAAAACAGAAAGATGTCCCTTCCGGATAAGCATTCGGATAAAGCTTTTTTCTGTGTCCTCTTCTTGTTTGTCAAAAGATAAATGAGCTGTTCGACCAGCAATTTCTATGATCTTTTCAGGATTTCTGGTGATATACAATAACTCGACTTTCATCTAATCATCTCCTTCTGAAAGATAGTGATCCATATTTCATTTATTGTACGACTCTCAGTCCTGTATCAACGTCTCCTGATCATTAGAGTTCCACATTTTGGACATTTCTGTTGGAAACAGGGTGCCCCAAGTCTATGAGGTTCAGTGTACCCACAGCTTGGACAAATGCAAGACCCACCCGCCCCCGCCGTAAACCCTCCCATTCTTCCTCTTCCGCGACCTTCACCGCCTCCTCCACTACCCCCACCTCTACCGCCTGCGCGGCCACCCGACACCAAGTAGACGCCACGTTGTTGCGAACTACCATAGCCACGCTGAAACATCAACGGTTGAGCTATTGGGTAGACACTTTCAGGATCGCTAGGCGGCACGAGAAAAGACCGTCTGAACAGGAATGGAACCTGGAAAAGCTGCCTTGGTTGTTGGCATGTTTTTTCTGTTCTAGGTGTTATCGTAGTGCCTTTTGGTTTGAAGTTCGGGCAAGCCGGTTGATTAGAACCCACCACAACACCGTTCAAAGTGCAGAGTCCATTGCTGAAGTGAGCGCATCTCTTATGGGTGGCAAATCCATGTTGCCATCTTGGATATGTCATTTCAGCTCACTTTTATGAGTATATGCACAAAATAATATAAATTTGTTGA
>JBKHJI010000053.1:0-10048 GCA_046538175.1 Bathyarchaeia archaeon
AAAAGTGGTCGGGGTTGGGAAAAAGTCCATGAAAAGTGGCCGGGGTGAGGTAGCCTGGTAGCCTATAGGCCTGTGGAGCCTAGCGCCCGGGTTCAAATCCCGGCCCCGGCCCTCATATTAACCTATTTTCGTTTATCAACACTTCACAGAGGTGTTGCCTAACTATATCACCTTCAGTTGAAGGTGCCGAATTCCAGCCTACCCCATTTCACGAAGCCTGGGCATGAATCGACACCTGTTCATAAGAAAAATCGCGTATTCTATCTTTTTAACTGTAGACTGTTGCTTTTTCCGTTTGGCGCTGGTCTGTCAGCTGCAGCGATAATGAAATAAAGGTGGAATGCAGTGCAGTAGAAATGGAGATCAAAGATGGAAAAACCCGCAATCATAATAATTGACATGCTGAATGACTTCGTCACCGGAGAACTGCGAACACAAAGGGCAGATAAAATAATTCAACCTCTGAAAAAACTCGTGGAAACGGCTAGGAAGCATAAAGTTCCAGTCATTTATTCAAACGACGCACACTACAAACTAGACTCGGAAGTGGTGCATAAATGGGGAGCCCACGCCATAAAGGGCACTCCAGGAGCAGAAGTAATCCCACAGTTACAGCCCGGGGAACAAGACTACGTTGTAGAAAAAAGAACCTACAGCGGCTTTTACGAAACAGGACTCGATCCTCTGTTAAGAGGCCTCTACAAAGGCGAGGGCGCCAAAACATTAGTATTAGGGGGACTGCATACCCACATTTGCATTAGGCATACTAGCGCTGACGCGTTTTTCCGTGGCTACAAAGTAGTCATAGCCGAAGACGGTGTTGAAGCCTTCACCGAAGAAGCCCACAAAGAAGGGTTGAAGTATCTAAAGGAGGTTTACAACGCCGAAATAAAAACGGTTGACGAGATATTTGGGGAATTCAAAAAGTAGCACTTCACAGTTTCGGGATCAAGAAGTTCAATCAATCGACCGATCGGCATTCATGAAGTATCTGTGAAAAGCAAAAATATTATCAACTTTTACTGCGAAGTTACTAAAGCGCCAAGAGGGATTCACCTTGGAAAAATTTGACTTTGTCGTTGCAGGTGCAGGAACAGGAGGGTGTATCGCTGCTAAAACAGCGGCAGAAGCTGGCCTTAAGACTTGTCTAATCGACGTTAAAGACACAGTGGATATTGGAAAGAAAATCTGTGGAGACGCTATTGGCAGACATCATTTTGACAGTCTTGGATTGAAAGAGCCCACCGCTGAAGAAATTGAGCGGGTAATGGAAGGCATTAAGATATATTCGCCGGACAAGCAAACTAGTTATGTTGTCAAGGGCGAGAAACTCTATGGTTACATTCTCAACAGATATCGTTTTGGACAAAGGCTATTAGGAGAAGCGGTGGATGCAGGGGCAGTTTTGTACGATAAGACTCAAGTTTTAGAGCCGATAATTGAGGGGGGATTTGTGTGCGGTGTAGTTGCAAAAGATTTGAGAGATGCAAAAAAAAAGACCTTACGGAGTTCCTTAATTGTAGAGGCAACAGGGTTTTCTGCGGCTATTCGAAAGAAGTTGAAACCCGAAACTGGGATCGACTTACACGTAGATAATGAAGATGTGGAAGCTTGCTACCGAGAAATACGACAACTAAGGCATCCGCTTAACGAACCTGATCTTTGCCAAATCTATTTGACTCAAGCAATATCGCCTGGAGGTTATTACTGGATTTTTCCCGAAGGCGGAAACAAAGTCAACGTAGGCTTAGGCGTTGCTATGACAGATAAGTTTCCAAACCCAAAAGAGCAGCTTTACAAATATGTTCTTTCTCAACCACTGTTTGAAGGTTCCTCGATAGTCGACAAGGGAGCATGGTTTGTGCCTACTCGAAGACCGCTAGACAGCATGGTAGGCAACGGCGTCATAATCGTTGGTGACGCGGCGTGCCAAGTTAATCCAATACACGGAGGCGGCATGGGACCGTCAATGATAGGAGGCATGCTTGCTGGAAAAACGGCTACAAACGCCTTGGAAAAAGGAAACACAAATCGCGAAGCCTTGTGGGGTTACAACATAGATTACATAAGAAGTTATGGTGCAAAACAAGCAGGGCTAGAAATCTTTCGCATACTCCTCCAAAACATGGATGACGAAGATCTCGATTACGGTATGCGATACAGGCTGTTGACTGAAGAAGACGTTTTGAAGGCCAGTTTAGGAGAAGATACGCATTTCACCGTAACCGAAAAAGCCAAGAGAGCCTTCAGAGGGATAAAGAAACTCAGCGTACTCAAAAAGCTAAAAGACGCAACAAACTCGATGAGGGAAATAAAAGCTTGGTACAGAAACTATCCCAAATCGCCGAAAGATTTCGACGAATGGAAAGCCACAGCTGAAGAGATAATCAAGGAAGCCACGATACAATTTAAGCAATGAAGTTTTGCAGTTAAACGCTAGGTTTGAATCGTTAAATGGATGCCGCAGCCTTGATCAGTGGAGGAAAAGATTCAGCTCTGGCTCTACACAGAGTCCTTGAAGAAGGACACAATGTTAAGTTTTTAGTTGCAATGATACCACAAAGAGAAGACAGTTGGATGTTCCATTACCCAAATATACATTTAACCGATCTCTTTGCAAAATCAGCGGACATCCCCCTCGTAAAAGAAAAAACATCTGGCCTCAAAGAAAGAGAACTAGAAGATTTGAAACGCGTACTCGCCAAATTAGATGTGGAAAGCGTGGTTTCAGGTGCAATAGCCTCACAATATCAAAAACAACGTGTCCAAAGAATCTGTGAAGAACTACGACTCTCACTTATCACACCTTTATGGAAGGAAGACCCGGTGAAATTGCTGAAAGAATTAGTTGACTTCAAATTTGAAGCCATAATAACCGGCGTCTACGCTCATGGTTTCGACGTAAGCTGGCTGGGAAGACAAATAGATCAAGGGACCATAAAGGCTCTCATTAGCCTACAGCAAAAGTATGGTATCTCGGTTGTAGGCGAAGGAGGCGAATACGAAACACTGGTTCTAGAGGCCCCTTTCTTTAATAAAAGAATGCAACTAGCTGAAACAGAGAAGATTTGGGAAAAACAAAGCGGCCATCTACTAATCAAGAAAGCACATTTGACAGACCGATAACGAAACACGTCCATTCTTTGTACTTATATCAACGATTAACCTCTTGGTCGAACTTGGTGTTTTCGCGGCAGATCTTAGAAAAGTTCTATGTGATGGCTGCAATCTCTTCCAAAAACTCTGCCGCTGAGTTGCCTTTCGCCGTTAACTTGTACTTAATTGGCACATTCCTTCTGAACACCAACTTCTTCCCTCTTAAGTTACGCAGATACTTATACACCCTGCGTAAATTGATGCCCACCGCCCTAGACAAGTCATGGGCAGAAATACCTTCTTCTGGAATTGCTTGACAAATCTTCTTCTGTGTCGGTGAAAGACGCTCCAACGACAACGCTCTCTTGGAACGAAAGTAGAAAACACGATCAGAGGGAAAATTGTTCACTATCAGACTGCGTTCTCGTAGACGCTTTAGAGTTCTGGACAGACTTTTTTCTGGAACCTCCTCAAGCAACGCACTGCGCGTTTCTGCGCCATCTAAAAGCCGTCTGAGCACTTTTTCCTCATAACCGCCAGAATGGCTTGGCAACTTTCCTACGAAGCCGTGTTTAACTACCGCAGCACAGATCTTTCGGCCATACAAAGTAAGCTTGAAGCGTTTGTCTCTCTCTTGAACTAAGCCAACTTTCACTAACGGTTTCAAGTAATCATCGATTGTCTTTCGACTATGATAGAACCCCTGTTTCTTCAATTTTTTCTGCAAATCATCAACAGAAAAAGAACCTTCCAAAAAAACGTCGATAATAGCTAATCTTCTCCTATTCTTAAGGGCATTCAGTAACCTAAGCCGATGGTTATCCTCTGAAATAACTTTGCAAGTTTCGTGAAGCTCCTTCTTCACTTTCCAAGTTTCACATTGTTCAACACATATCATCGGTGAGACAACGTCGCAAGTCTTGCATTTTTCTTTCATCACCTGTAACGTCTGCTCTAAAGTGCAGCCTTCATCTACCATCTTTTTTGACAACCACAGCGAATCTCCAGCAAACTCTTGGGTTTTCAATCGTTCTGGAAGCGAACCGTATGTCATAGAAACTTGGTTATCATCACGGTTTTTCGAGGGGGAGAAAGGAGAGGTTTTTTTCAAAACAAATTTCCTCCATTGTCTCTATGACACACGTCATAATAATATTACACACGTCATATTTATATATCTTTTCCTTAGAACACTATTAACGGAGCAAAAACAATGAAACTCCCATGCGAAATAGCGGTAAAATCAGTAGTCCCTGCCATACGCGCCCTCCTCGCCAAAGAACTAACTGAAACCTATGGACTGAAACAAGAAAAAGCCGCCGACCTTTTGGGCATAACTCAAGCAGCCATAAGCAAATACACCCACCACGTCAGAGGAAGAGTTCTCGAAATCGAAACAGAAAAAGAAGTTAAACTTCTAACCATAAAAACTGCTGCTTCACTTGCTAATGGTGACTTGGACAGAACAGCTCTTGCACTGCAAATCTGCACCACATGCAAACTTGTACGAAAAAAACGTCTAATGTGCAAATTATGCAAACGCGTAAATCCCACATTAGACATAGAACACTGCAAATTGTGCTTTCTTGCGCCTTGTGAACCTGTCGACGCCAAAGAACCTAGAGAGAGAACATACTGAGTACAATGGATCCGAATACTAAAGTCATTACAACTGCAACGAAACTTATCAGAAAGGCTTTACTCCAAGAAAGCTCATGCATGCTTTTCAAAGCAATAACGCAGAGCACTGTGGACCACAGATAGGATAACAAGTTCAAAACAGAAATCGGCATTCCCCAACTGCTCTGATAGAGACTAACATATTCTAGATAAGTAATGTTACGCGGAACAAAGAAAGGGGGTAGAAAAAGAAACAGCAAAGCAAGCGCCCCCACATAAACGATAGACGGTGAAAAAATGTACCCTATGACATACAGCAAGTTTTTCCACATGCCTTTCCAATCTGAGAAGCTCTTCAAAGCCAAATAAACTATTCCAGAGAGGATAAACCATTCTAACAAAAAATTGACGCTATTCCGCATCAGTGAATACAATAGCTGTATCTCAAAAATGTCGGAGAACAAAATTGGAGTATATTTACCGAAAAACAAATCATCTATTTTCAAAGTGATGTTAGCAGGAACTTCCCATTCTAACTGAAATCCTATTCCAGTCACGTTTGTCCAACTCTGCGGATTTTCTGGCGTCAGCCTCCAATTGGCGGTGACCAAATTAACAGTGATGTTTGCCCAAACGTCAGTTCTGTTAGCCAAAATTTCTCTGATATCTAACTCAAACTTTCTGCTTCCATCGTTGAAGGAGAACAGTCTCAGTATTGCATTTATTGGCGCCACGTTATCCTCGTTCACCCATTTCGCCCTAAAAGACAAGCGGCTGTACTCTTCCTCAGAGCAGTTGTAATCGCCTATATCTGTTAGATACGTCCAAACCAGCGAACTGTTCGCTAAAGAAGTAGAAACACTGTAGTTTCCTACAATGTAGTCTTCACCATCAAGAACTATGTCGTTGGAGGAATCCCACGAGAACAAGGGCGTATCGGACTTTTCGGTCCACAAGTCGTTTCTAGGTGACGCCACTTCCAAGAAAAACTTTGTACCACTAATATATTGACCACATAAAATTATGGGCAATGTTATCAACAAGATTAGAATCGGACCTTTAAAGTCAGGCTTCTCCACTACCTGCTCAAACGCCTTTGTCGGCGCATAAAGCACCTTGAATATTAATTTATAAAAAGGCCAACATGAATTCTTTCGATCTGCTCTTTCAGGTTTTCCCAAAGGTTAAGCCTCGGCGATAATTAAGCCACGTTCATTCCTTCCTTAAATCTTCTGTAAGTGGCATAGTCTATGTAATCTATGAATTCGTTTTCAGCTTGACGGCTTGTATTGAATTTTTGTTTAGGCTGTTTGTCCAACAATTGACCTGTGGTAATAAAAGAGTAAGCATCACTTCCAGCTCCAGACCCATAACTTCCTACTAAGATTCTTTCATCGGATTTAGCTAAGTCAAGAACTGCAGCTAAACCGATAGGCGAACATCCAGAATACGTATTTCCAAATTTTGCAACTTGAAGTCCTGGCAGAAACTGTTCTTCTTTGAAGCCTAAGATCTTTGCGACACGTGTAGGAAAAGCGGCGTTAGGCTGATGTGCCACGAAGTAATTCACGTCGCGTGGCTCTAACTTTAAACGTTCCATAAGCTTCTGGACAGCTTTTGTCACATGTTTGAAGTAGGCTGGCTCTCCAGTAAATCTGCCGCCATGGCTCGGATAAGCCTGTGTGTCCCTTCTCCAAAAATCGGGGGTATCTGATGTTACCGAACACCAACCTTCAAGCTGGGCTACAACATCATATATGCCGAAAATGAAGGAACAAGCTCCGTAACCTACGAACAAGTCCAACTCGCCGCCGGGCTCACCTCTTGGAGCAGATTGAGAGTTATCTGTGCCAATCACCATGGTGAAAGGTTCCTTAGATTCAGGATAGCATACCAAAGAAGCAGCGTCCTTAAACATACTAGTCGCTGCTTTGCAAGCAAACTCGGTGTCTATCGCGTCTACGCATTGGATTCCTTCTGTGTGACACTCTTCACCGAGTTTGAGAACTTGGGCCACTTTGGATGCAATGGGCTTAACAGCGTACGGATTAGACTCCGATCCTACATACACTTTGCCGACCAATTTACTATCGACGCAGGAGTGTATAAGTGACATTTTTCCAGCTTCAACGGCCGCAGTAATGGCGTCTTCGTCAATGAAAGGAACAGACCGTTCCATACTTCCTTCTTTGATTCTGAACTTAGATAAATAGGTGCCATAACCCACAATGCCTGGTTTCTCGTATTCTTTTGAAGGTTTGACAGTCTTGTACTCTTGATGTGGGTAATATTCGTCAGCAAAGGAAAAAGCCAGAGAAATCGTTGGAACTATCCCGCTTGGTTCTACGGCGTGTCTTCTCCTGAATCGAGGCACAACACTCCTCCCTTCTAAATCGTCAAAACTAATTTTTTGGTTATCTTTTATGAGAAGATCAGTCAGTCTAGCTGGAAAGCGTACTTTACCGTTATGAAAGGACACGATGCCGTAAACGTATGGACCCAGTTTTGTGAACTTGTTTGTAGGCTCGTTGACCAGAGTGCAAACTTCCAAAATCCCTTTTTCATAGAAGAAGTCGATGTTTTCCATTTTTCCAAGGCTTTCTCTTCCGCAGGCGCCGCAGTAGTCTTTAAGTTTGAAGTATTCCTTGCCGCAAAGAGTGCAACGGCTACCTCTTAGTCTATCGCCGATGTATGCAACTCTTCGTTCAATAGGCTCGCTGCTCATGTCACTCCCTTCCTAAAATGCAGACGTATGCCTTAGTTCCAAAACCTTCCAGCTCATGAACGCAACCATATCTAAGCTCATCCTCGGGTTTAACCTGTCTTTCTCCTGCTTCTTGCCTCAACTGTTTGAAAACTTCAAAAATCTCTGCACCACCGGTAGCACCAAGCGGATTTCCATCAGCCTTAAGGCCACCGTTCACGTTTACAAAAAGCCTTCTTCCGTTAAGCTCGTAGAAATCTCTTTCCTCTTGACAGCTTTTGTAGACGTCTATCCAAGCTTTGCCTTTCTCACAGAAACCTAAATCTTCCAAAGACGCTAGCCCCATCATTGTAGACTGGTCATAAAGCTCTAAAACTGAAATGTCATCTAATCCAACTTCCGCATCCTTCAAAGCATCCTTCATTGCAAGTCTAGCGGCCATAAATCCTGTTAAATCGTCACGCGAAGGGAATGTAATATAATCCGTAGCCAGAGAATATCCACGGATGTAAACCGGCTTGTCAGTATAGGATCTAACAAGCTCAGAATTCGTCAAAATAAGGGCTGAGGCACCGTCAGATATCGGCGCAAAGTCAAACAAGCCTAAAGGTCTTCTGACCGCAGCTCTCGCTTTCAACACTGTGTCTACTGAGATTTCTTTGCGAAATTGGGCATACTTGTTTTTCATGGCGTGACGATGGTTTTTCACCGAAAATTCTGCTAGGGCTTTGTTCAAAACGTCAAATTTTTCGCCCGAAACGCCATATTTCTGAACATATGCCCTGAACATAAGCTCATGATTGGCTTCCGGCGTACAACCAGCATAGTAACTCCATGGATCCTCTAGAAGCATGAGATCGTCCCTGATTTTGTCCCAACGATCGGTCATTTTCTCCATTCCACCTACAAACACGAGGTCATATTTTCCTGCTTGAACGGCGTTGCAAGCACTTGAAAGAGCAGAACTGTAGGAACGTGTAATCTCCATTGGAATATTTAGCTCAAGAAGTTCTGAAAGAAAACCTTCCTCAAGCCCTATTTTGTTGGTGATGGGGAGAAAATAATCTGAAAAATGACAAGCACCCAAATCCTCGCGCTCGATTTTAGCCGAGTACAAGGCTGACAGGCCCGCTTCTTCAACTAGGTTTTCGGGCTCCCTTTCATAATGTTCCCCGAACTGGGTTCTGCCCACGCTGATAATAGCAGGACATTTCGTTTTCATGATGAATATTAACTCCTCTCGCTGCGAAACTTTATCCACATAGATGAAGGTCTTTTTTAAGTGTTTGCGATCTTGCAGAAAATGCTGGTCAACAAGGTTGAATTCTTCATTCGTTCGACTACTTCAAGATCCATTAGCAAGGCTCGAACCTTTAAATAAACACCGCTATAATTCATTGAAATGGAGTAAAAGCCAAATGCGCATTTTCCACGTCGCATCTGATGAAGAAATCAAGCAAGGTGAAACTACCGACATTTACTTCATTCGCACAAAACAAGTTTTGGAAGCTAAAAATCTGGGAAAAACGGATGTAATAGCGGAAATAACTCCAGGCAGCCTTCCCGAAAAATGGCCATGGAGTATCTTGTGCGGTGTCAAAGAGTTGGCTCGCCTTTTTGAGAATATACCAATCGACATTTACTCAATGCCGGAAGGAACCGTTTTTTATTCTGCTGACCACCAAGGCTTTCGAGAACCAGTAATTCGCATCGAAGGCGCATATAAAGAATTTTGCATCTACGAAACCCCTCTTCTAGGCGTTATTTGTCAAGCTTCAGGCATTGCCACGCGGGCAGCCAGAATCAGAAAAGTCGCCCAAAACAAAAATCTCGTTTCGTTCGGCATTCGCCGTATGCACCCTGCTATTTCGCCAATGATAGATCGTGCAGCTTACATCGGCGGATTTGACGCGGTTAGCTGTTTAACAGGCGCCAAGGCGACAAGAACTACGCCTGTAGGCACCATGCCTCACGCACTCATTATAGTTATGGGCGACCAAGTTAAAGCGTGGAAAGCTTTTGACAACGTCGTTGAAACGAATGTGCCGCGTGTGGCTTTGGTCGATACGTATTCTGATGAAAAAATGGAAGCGCTTATGGCAGCTGAAGCTTTGAAAAATCTCGAGGCAGTGCGTCTAGATACCCCGTCGTCGCGTAAAGGCGACTTCGCAGAACTTGTGAGGGAGATACGATGGGAACTAGATCTTCGCGGCTATGAACACGTCAAAATTTTCGTTTCGGGTGGTTTAAACGAAGAAACCGTCAAACAACTAAGCGAAGCGGGGGCAGATGCCTTTGGCGTGGGCACATATGTAAGTAATTCGCCTACTGTGAACTTTGCTTTGGATATAGTTGAGGTAAACGGGAAATTGTGTGCAAAGCGGGGCAAATTAGGAGGCAGAAAGGAAGTATGGCGGTGTCAAAAATGTTTGGTTGATGCGGTTTTGCCTTATGATGCTTCTCAGCCGAAATGTCCAATATGTCAAAACAAAACAGAACGAATGCTCAAACCTTTGGTTAAGGATGGGGTAGTAATAGGAGAGCTACCTCAGCCGAAGGAAATCCGTGACTACGTACTCCAACAGTTGAAGAAACTTTCGCTCGAACAAGCTTGCTAAGGCATAAAAC
>JBKHJI010000054.1:0-9644 GCA_046538175.1 Bathyarchaeia archaeon
GGAACACTGCCTATGAGTGAGGAAGAGGCAAAGACTATGTTGAAGAAGGTGGGAGGATGGGAGTTGAAGGAAAATAAGATTCGTAAGGTTTTCAAGTTTAAAGATTTTAGGGGTTCTATGGAGTTCGTCATTAAGGTGGCTGATTTAGCTGAGGGAGAGGGGCATCATCCGGATATAGCGATCTCTTGGAACAAGGTGACGATTACTTTGACTACTCACGCGATTGGTGGGCTCTCGGAAAATGATTTTATTTTGGCGGCTAAGATAGACAAGATGGCTGTTTAAACTGCGGACCATGTTTTGGAAAAATCAGCATTGTTTTGGCAAGGAGGGGTGATTAGAAGCTGTATAGGTTTCCGACACTGTTCCAGATGAAGGCTTTTGGAAGAGCTTCTGCGATTGCCATTATTCCTTTCCAGCCTGTGCAGTGGGAAGGTGCAATCAATGAGGGCTTTATGTGTTTGAGCTCTTCAATCGTGCGGTGGATTCGTGGTTCATGTTCTTTGCCGGCTAAGTGGAAGCCTCCCAAGATGGCGTGAACTTTGGTGGTTCCCGAAATCTGTATTGCATAACGTACGGTGTTGATGATTCCGGCGTGGGCGCAGCCAGACAATACGATTAATCCTTTTCCTTTGACGTTGACTGCTAATGCTCGATCGTCCCATATCCAAGGGTCGGGTTGCCATTTGCCGTTAACTAGGATGCGATGTTGGGGCATTCCTTTTTCGAAGTCGGTTTTGCGGGGAATCTCGCCGGTGATGAGAACCGAGTTTTCAGCTAGGGTGTAGGGTTGTTTGGTGTTAACAAATTTTGCAGGTTTGACGTGTTCGGTGCTTGGGAGCTTTTGATGTTTTCGGATTGCTCCGTTGGGTAGTGCAGTTCCTCTTGTTTTGAACATGTCTTCATGTACGATGATGGGAATCTCTTTGTTAATAGTTTTTGAAATAGCGGCCAATCCGCCGAAGTGGTCGTAGTGGCCGTGGGAGAGAACGATTGCTTCGATTTCGTTTAGTTCTACTCCCATTCTTTTTGCGTTGGTGACAACGCCTTGCGGGCTGATTCCGGTGTCGAATAGAATGCTGTGGCTTTGACTTTTGGTTGAGACTTTAACGAGCGCCGAGAAGCCGTGTTCAGCTATTGGTGGGCGGAAATGTTTTGGCATCCATTTTTTGTCTTTTCTTTTGGTTATCCACTTTCGGAGTCCTTGTGTTTCCGGTTTTTCTATCGTGGTTAGCAAGTCTACTGAGTTGTCCATTAGGCTTAAAATTTCTGCCGCATCAATTTCTTTTACGATTGCTGTGTTTTCCAAAGTCTTTCACCTCTACCGGCATATTTGGGTTATAGACTGCCTCTATAGTAGGTGGTGGCTGGGCAGCCGACGCATTTCTCAGTTTTGTATCGGTTGCATGGTCGGCAGTCTACTTTGCAGGGGGTGGCTTTTTTTTCTTTGCGTGCGAGGTGTTCTCTGATTGGGAGAAATGGGGAGTAGTGGATGTTGCCTATGGGGTAGAATTCTGACCTGCGGATTCCTTCGCTGCTTCTTAGGGAGCATTTTTCTACTGATATGCTTTCCAGTGTGTCGCGGTTTTCGGCTACTACGAGGGCGATAATGTTGTATCCGCCTAGAGTTGTGAAGATGTGGACAACGCGGGGGCATTCTTTGAAGCGTTCTAGAAGTTTTTGCATGGCCGCGGCTCCTTCTATTTCGATTAAGACAACTGCCGCGTGGAGGTCTAGCTCGTTAGTGTTGATTAAGGCCGAGATTTTGAGAATGTTTTTTGCAAGGAGTTTTTCAACTCTTTTTTTTGTTCCCATGTTGGAGTAACCTGTGATTTTGGCTAGTTTTTCGTAGGTTGCTCTTCCGTCTGTTTGGAGTTGTGAGATTATTTTTCGGTCTATGTCGTCCAAGGTTGTGCACGCTTGGTTTATTTTCTAAACGTAAAGTATTAATATAGTTTACGTATTAAACATTGTTTCTATGATATGCTTGGAAAATTGTGTGCTCTTGTAAGGTGAGGTTGATGAGTGAAGAATGCGGTGAAAAATGCGATTCATGCAAAGATGAGGAGAACTGTGCCGATTCAAGAAAGCGAGAGTTTGAAGAGAAATCAGTGCTCAGCAACAAGATGGAAAAAATTAAGCACAAGATCGCTGTGATTAGCGGTAAGGGCGGGGTGGGTAAGAGCACCGTGACGGTGAACTTGGCTATGGCTTTTGCTGCCCACGGTTATGTCAACAAGGTGGGTATTCTGGACGCCGATATTACTGGGCCATGTGTGCCTAAAATTTTGGGTATAAAAGGTCAAAAGCTTCAAGTGGGGCCTCCGGGTATTTTTCCTGCTATCGGTCCTTTGGGAATGAGGGTGGTTTCGATGGATTTTCTGCTTCCGAGCGATGAGGCGCCGGTTATTTGGCGGGGACCGCTTAAGATGAAGGCCATTCAGCAGTTTCTTTCGGATATTGTTTGGGGGGAGTTGGATTTTCTTTTCATTGATCTTCCTCCCGGCACGGGGGATGAGCCTCTTAGTGTCATGCAGCTTCTTCCAGATATGGATGGTGTGGTTATTGTGACAATTCCTTCAGAGGTTTCGCAGATTGTTGTGAAGAAGGCGGTGACTTTTGCTAGAACGTTGAATGTGCCTGTGATCGGTGTGTTGGAGAATATGAGTGGGTTTGTTTGTCCCAAATGTGGTGAAAAGGTGGATATTTTTAGGAGCGGTGGAGGCGAGCAGATAGCCAAGGATTTGGGTGTTCCTTTCTTGGGGTCGATTCCAATAGATCCGGAGATCTGCGAGGATTCGGATAGGGGTACGCCTTTCATTGTTGAGCATTCGGGTTCTCAGGGTTCCAAGGCTTTTATGGATGTGGTTCGCAAGGTGGAAGAGTTTTTGAAGCAGAAGGTAAAATTAGAAAAAGCATTTGCTGCAAGCTCGGTGGATAGGGAGGTGAGTGAATGAAGATAGCTGTGTCCGCTGCTGGAAACGTTTTGGACGCTCAAGTTGACCCAAGATTTGGGAGATGCTCCTATTTCATAATAGCAGATTCTGAGACGATGAATTTCGAGGTGGTTTCCAACATGGCTGCAGGCGCCATGGGTGGGGCAGGAATTCAAGCAGCACAAACAATAGCAGGCAAAGGCGTTAAAGCACTAATCACCGGAAACGTGGGGCCCAACGCCTTTCAAACTCTTTCTGCTGCGGGGATAGAAGTCGTAGTGGGCGCCTCTGGGACGGTCAGAGAGGCCATTGAAAAATATAAGAAGGGAGAACTTAGCAAAACTGGAGCACCTACTGTTCGAGGTCACCATGGGATGGGCGTGGGTGGAGGACGAGGCCAGCGAAGGCGACAATAGAAAGGATAGAATGCACTTTGAACACGTCGGGTGGAGAACTTGAAATTAATAAAAGAAAAAGCTTGAAGGTCTTAGAGAAGGAGGTGGTTAAATGACTGTTAGAATTGTGATTCCAGTAATCGACGAAGGTGGTTTAGATGCCCAGTTATCAGAACATTTTGGGAGAGCACCCTACTTTGCTGTTGTAGAAGTAGATGAAAAGGGGCAGCTGGTAAGCCAGAAAACCGTGGCAAATGCTGGCGAACATTTCGGCGGCTCAGGAAGACGTGCGGACTTTATTTTGCAGCTTAAACCGAATGTGATAATTACGTATGGTATGGGCCCAAGAGGTTTGAGTATCTATCAAGATGTTCGAGTTGCAGTGCTAAGGGCTAATGCAAATACTGTTAGACAAGTGATTGATGCTTATAACAAAAATGAGCTTGAAGAACTCACGGAAGGATGCCACGAGGCACGACACCCCTGACGGGGCAAATGAAAAGGGAGAGTGTGAAAATGAAGGTTTTTCCCCAATGCGCCAAATGCCCAGGAACATACTGTCAAAGCGCATCTTTAGAGAAAATCAACAAAGACATGCTTCCAGATTACTGTCCCATGAAGACAAGCCAAAAAGTGATCCACTCAGCGGCTGAAAAATATCGAATGGGTGAAGTAAAGAGAATCTATGTTCCAGCTACTATTGCAGAGAAAGAGGCGTACGAAACTGTAAGAGGGGTGCGAATGGCTGTACGACCTCGAATTAAAGAGTTGATCGAGTTTGGCAAGCTAGTCCACGCTCAGAAAATAGGAATAGCATTCTGCGCAGGAATGCGCGATGAAGCGGCAAGAATCGTAAACGTCCTGGAAAAGGCTGGGTTTACAGTCGCATCAGTTTTATGCAAATGCGGTGCTATAGACAAGACAAAACTTAACGTGGCGAAAGAATACAAAATTGGCAACCCATCGAAGTTTGAGGCGGGTTGCAATCCGGTTCTTCAAGCCGAACTGCTTAACAACGCTGGAACAGACATCAACGTTATCGTTGGATTATGCTTGGGACACGATATGCTTTTCACCATGAACTCTAAGGCGCCGGTCACAACCCTAATAGTTAAAGATAGGTTGCTGGGGCATAACCCGGTTATTGCTCTCTACAGTAACTATCATAAACAGATAATAGAGTCGCAGAAAAGAACGTGACCGCATGATAGTTTCGATAGCAAGCGGAAAAGGGGGAACGGGAAAAACAACAGTAGCCGTATGCATGGCGTTGTCTCTACAAGACGCTCAGCTTTTGGATTGTGATGTGGAAGAGCCAAACGCTCATCTCCTGCTGCATCCAAAAATAAGCGAAACTAGACCGGTCTACGTGCGGGTACCAGTGATCGACGAGGAAAAGTGCAATTACTGCGGAGAATGCGCCAAGTTCTGTAAGTTTAACGCCCTCTTCGTCGCAAATAGAAAAGTCTTGTTCTTTCCAGAACTCTGTCACGGGTGCGGAGGGTGTGCAATCGTGTGTCCACGAAAGGCGATTAAAGAGAAAAAGCGAAAAATTGGCATAATAAAGAAAGGAGTTTCAGATGGTGTGGAGTTGGTTTACGGCCAACTCGATGTCGGCGAGCCCATGGCGACTCCCGTGATAGCAGAAGTGAAAAACCAAACCCGCCCCGACAGCACGGTAATCGTCGATTCTCCTCCAGGCACTTCTTGCCCTGTAGTTGAATCTGTCTACAAGAGTGATTATTGCATCCTTGTTACAGAGCCTACTCCCTTCGGGTTATACGACTTGAAAATTGCAGTGGAAGTCTTAGAGAGGCTGGGCATCCCACTCGGCGTCGTGGTGAATCGAGCTGGAATAGGCGACAGAAAAGTCTACGAGTACTGCGCAGATAGGGGGATTCCGATTTTACTGGAAATCCCGCACGATAGAAGAATCGCAGAGTTCTATTCGTCTGGAACACCCTTTGTATTGAAAATGCCCGAGTGGAAGGAAAAGTTCCAGCAACTTTTTGATGAAATAAAGGTAGGTCAGCCCATTTGAAGCAACTCACGGTTTTAAGCGGGAAGGGTGGCACGGGAAAAACGTCTATAACCGCTTCTATAGCCGCTT
Source organism: Bathyarchaeia archaeon (assembly GCA_046538175.1). Lineage (GTDB taxonomy): Archaea > Thermoproteota > Bathyarchaeia > Bathyarchaeales > SOJC01 > JBKHJI01. Next base: position 5,442 of record JBKHJI010000054.1, read on the forward strand.
TAGCGAATAATCCAGTTATTGCTGATTGCGACGTCGATGCCCCTGATCTCCACATGCTTCTCCACCCCGAAACCATCGAGACTCAGCAGTTTAAGGGTCCACAACTAGCAGAAATAGACCTGGGCAAATGCATCAAATGCGGCTTATGCCAAAAAGCCTGTAGGTTCGAAGCCATAACAGACTTTAAAGTGGACGCTATGCGCTGCGAAGGCTGCGGCACTTGTATGATTGTTTGCCCAGAAAACGCTATACGACTAAAGGAACGTATATCGGGACAAGCCTTCATTTCTAAGACCAAATATGGGATGATGTCTCACGCATTATTGTTTCCCGGCGAGTCAAATTCAGGCAAGCTGGTTACTCTGGTGCGACATAACGCTAGGCAGATTGCTGAAAAGGAAAAAAACAACTTGATTCTAATCGATGGTCCGCCGGGTTTAGGTTGTGCTGTCATTGCCTCGGTAACCGGGATCGACGTGGGAGTCATCGTTACCGAGCCCACGGTTTCAGGAATTCACGACATGAAGCGAGTGTTGAAACTTCTAGATCATTTCAACGTACTGTCGCTAGTCTGCATTAACAAACACGACATAAACAAGGAAAACACGCGGAAAATTGAAAGGTTCTGCCGAAAGCAAAAGATACGAGTTGTTGGAAAGATTTCTTTCGACCCTATAGTTACGGAAGCCATGGTCATCGAAAAATCCGTCGTTGACTATTCACCTGAAAACATTGTTTCACAAGAGATCAGAGAAATGTGGGACAACATTAGGAGACTCATGTAATGGAAAGGGAAGAAGTTGTTAAAGTTGCGAAGGAGAATCTAGAGGAAGGCGAACGTTGGCACAAGAAAGTGAACGTCAGAGAAATTATTTTTGGCTTCAACGATGGGTCGATTTCAACACTGGCACTTCTGGCGGGGGTCACAGGCGGCGCTTTGGCGCGGAGCGATATACTGATTGCTGGAATCGCTGGAGTCATAGCAGGTGCAATCTCCATGGGGATAGGTGCTTACATATCGTCCAAGTCTGAAGTGGAGCATCATCGAAGCGAGATCGAACGTGAACTGCAGGAAATTGACGAGGTCCCAGAAATAGAACGCGAGGAGATTAGTCAGATTTACCAGAAGAAGGCTGCTTTTAATGAAGAAGAGTTGGACTTGATTGTCAATCGCATAACCAGTGACAAGGAAACTTGGTTGGATTCTATGATGAAGGAGGAGCTTGGGCTTTTTGAGGAACGATTTGAAGACCCAATCAAATTGGGGTTAATAATGTTCCTCACTTTTGTTGCAGGAGGCTTGGTTCCCATTATTCCGTTTCTATTGGTATCTACTCCCCAAACCAGCTTGTTAGCCTCTTCTATCATAACCTTCGCGTCGCTCTTTGCCATAGGGATCTGGAAAACCACGTTCACCAACAAGCACTGGCTCATGTCAGGTATCGAGATGGTCTTCGTCGGCGTACTCGCAGCAACAATTCCCTATGCAATAGGGGAGCTTTTCTTACCAACGGTTCTGTCAAGAATATTAGGTTGAGCCTCAAGTTGTTAACAGTCTATGGCCCTGTGCCATCAAGACGCCTCGGGAAAAGCCTAGGGATAAATAATGTCCAAGCGAAGACATGCTCCTATTCATGCGTTTATTGTCAACTGGGAAAAACTACAAAGATGACTATGGACCGACAAGCCTTTTATAAACCGGAAGATATTTTCAACGAGGTTAGACTGAAAGTTGATAAAGCTGCTTTGAAAAACGAGAGAATTGATTATCTGACTTTCGTCCCGGATGGAGAACCAACTTTGGATATTAACATCGGTGAGGAAATATCTTTTTTGAGAAGGATAGGGATATCAATAGCCCTTATAACTAACGCGTCGCTACTCTGGCGAGAAGACGTGAAAGAAGATTTATCCAGAGTAGACTTCGTTTCTCTAAAGGTGGACGCCGTCAGCGGAGATTTATGGAGAAAAATAAATAGACCTCATAAGGGCTTGAGTTTAAACATGGTTTTGGATGGTATATGGGAGTTTACAAAGGAGTTTGAAGGGACGGTTGTCAGTGAAACCATGTTCATCGATGGCATGGATTATGGAAACGAGATCGAAAGGATAGCGGAGTTCCTAAAAGGGCTGAAAAAGCTGGACAAAGCTTACATTGCAATTCCGACAAGGCCACCAGCTGATAAGTGGGTTAAACCAGCCAAAGAAGAAACCGTTAACACTGCTTTTCGAGCATTCTCAGAAAAACTTGGTGAGAGCAGGATTGAATATTTGATAGGTTATGAGGGCAATGCCTTTGCGTTTACTGGAAATGTTGAAGAGGATTTACTTAGCATAACGGCTGTGCATCCCATGCGTAAAGAAGCGGTAGAAGAATTCTTGAAGAAGGCACGTGCAAATTGGTATGTCATCGAAAAACTTCTGGAGGAAAATAAACTCGTAGAACTTGAATATGAGGATAATAAATATTACATGAGAAAACTACCCGGCAGAATTTAAATAGATCTGAGGCACCGAACTGACAAAAAAGAAGAAAAAAGAAAGCTGGAAAGAAGACGTTGGAGGATCAGCGGACTGTATTCTATGCGGCAGACATGGTTTTGGAGTTAAGCCGTCAAAAGGCGCGGAAGCAGGTACTCAACCAGTTTAAGCACTTCAGAACATGTGTGCTAGCCAGGGAACTCTGCCTTCTCGTTCGCACTCACCGAGCGGTACTTAATAAGAAAGATGTCCGTGACTGTTGCAGCTTCATCTCGAAATTGTGTAAGGGAGCTGGGTGCAAGGAGCCCAGCGAGCTCTGCGAGAAGGCTGCTGAAGCAGTTATGGAAAGCGAGGAAAAGTATCTTGAGCTTTGTGAGCAAAGCTGCAAAAAGTGCAGCGAATCTAGACAACCCGGAAAGCCGATGCTTAAAAGAAGAGCGTACGTGGCCTGAATGGGTGTATGGACTTTTTGTATGCGCAGAAGATAATGAATCACGCTAGTGTGTATGCAAAAAATATTTGGTCAACTTGTTCTAGCCGATGGATGATATGACTGAAACACATGTTCTACTAGATATATGAACTTAAGAATTTTGATGCACAGTTTAGAGTGATTGGAAGTTAAAATAAGATGAGGGAGACAGATTCGGTCAAGATAACCACGATTGTGGATAACGATGTTTGGAGAAGAGGATTGCTATCAAGTTGGGGGCTTTCATTGTATGTTGAAGTACTTAAAGGTAATGAGAAACATGTAATATTAATGGATACTAGTGGCTCCTTCGAAATATTGTATCACAATGCTTTGAAATTAGGCATAGACCTCTCCTCGGTTGAAGCTGTGTTCATATCCCATTGGCACACAGATCATTGCGGGGCATTGAGCCAAATATTGTCCATGTTAAAGCCACAAACTTCAGTTTTTGTGCCTTCTGGAGATTACTTTAGAATTAGAGAAATAAGAGGGGCTGGCGGTGTCCCAGTAGTTTGTCAGAAACCTATCGAATTCGTTGAAGGAGCAATGTCCCTTGGTGAGATAGCCAACGAATTAAGAGAACATTCAGTATCAATCAATGTGAAGGGGAAAGGATTGGTTGTTTTAACAGGTTGTAGTCATCCAGGACTTGCTCGTATTCTGAAAAATGCGCTCAAAGTTACAAGGGTAGAAACAATTTATGCGGTAATTGGTGGATTTCACATCTCAACTATGAATGAAGGGTTAGGAATAGGCGAGTTTCTGCGGAACCTTGGCATCAGATGCGTCTCTCCGTGCCACTGTACATCAAACGATGCAAAGCAAGGGATTGAGAGAATTTTGGTGAATGAATACGTTAGGAACGGCTCTGGAAAAACCATATCAATCGATTAGTCAGCCTTTGCAAGCTTCATTGCTACGAATCCTGCTTTTTTGTGGTATCCTTTTCTTGGACGCTCTGGACGAAGCAATTTTTCTGTTGGAACCTGAAAAATCGTAGAGTTCATCTCCATAACTTTTAGACCAAATTTTTCAATTATAATCTTTAATTCCTCAAAACTGTAAAACTTTGCAATTTTATAGAAAACATTGTCCGCTCTGCCTTTTTTCTCATAGAAACTTGCCCACAGACTTTCTTTTAATATCAAACCGAGAACAATACCGCCGTTATCCTTCAAAACTCTTGCGGCTTCTTCCAGAACCTTTGGTGGTTCGTCAACAAAACAAAGGGTTACAATAATGAAGAC
>JBKHJI010000055.1:0-9443 GCA_046538175.1 Bathyarchaeia archaeon
GTAGCCCGGGAGAGATTCGAACTCTCGTCAGCGGATCCAGAGCCCGCCATGCTTGACCGCTACACCACCGGGCTTTACATCAATCCAAAATTAGGGCATTGCTAATAAACTTAATCAAGATTCAATGGCCTTCTTGTCCACTCTCTTTGTGCAGTGAGCCTATATTTGTAGCTGGTACTTGTTCATTGGTGTGTGTGTTAGTTAGAGTTAGAAATTTGGCTTCTGATGTGGAATCTCTTTTGTGTTTCAGTTTTGTTAATCTAGAAACTAAAATCAAAAGATTTATATATTGAGATATATCCTTACGCTGTATTACGGCGGCCAGATGGGCGATTTCTAATTCCGAAGTTTCTGATGAGGAAGTTAATGGTTGTGACTGGTTTGCGCCACTATAGGTCATCAACGGGGTGCCATGGTGAGTAAAAAAACAATAGCGCATCAACGTTTAACCGACAAATGTCCAGAGTGCGGTAGCTTAAACCTTATTCACGATTACGACAGCGGTGAGACTGTTTGTGGCGACTGTGGACTAGTTTTGCGGGAACAGATGATGGACAAAGGTCCTGAATGGCGAGCTTTCACCCACGAAGAGAAAGCCTCTCGAAGCCGCGTGGGAATACCCACCTCATATTCTGTCCATGATAAAGGTTTGTCAACAGCAATTGGCCGTGTGGACCGCGATGCGTTTGGTCGCAAATTGCCGCTTTCGACGCGGTTGCAGATGTGGCGGCTGAGAAAGTGGCAGATTCGTTCGCGTGTTCATTCTAGTGTTGACCGGAATTTGGCGCAGGCCATGGCTGAGCTGGATAGGCTTTCGGATAAAGTGTATGTTCCTTCTTCGGTGAAAGAGAAGGCAGCGGTGGTCTATCGCAAGGCGTTGGATAAAGGTTTGGTGCGAGGGCGTTCTATCGCGGCAATTGCGGCGGCTTCTTTGTATGCCGCTTGTCGAACAACGGGCACTCCTAGAACTTTGCGGGAGATTTCCGAAGCCAGTTTGGTGGACAAGAAAGACGTGGCTCGTTGTTATCGGTTGTTGCTGCGAGAATTGGAAGTGCAGATGCCCATCGCCGATCCGTTGACTTATGTTTCAAAGATCGCAGAACGAACCGGAATCACTGGACAGACGCAGGGTTTGGCCATTAAGATTTTGCGAGATGCTAAGCGTAGGCGAGCCGCAGCGGGAAAAGACCCAATGGGATTGGCGGCTGCGGCTTTGTACATTGCTTGTTTGATGTGTGGAGAGAAAAAGACGCAGAAGGACATCGCCGAAGCCGCAGGGGTCACTGAAGTTACGGTGAGAAACAGGTATAAGACTTTGAAGCGACAACTGGGCTTGGAAGTCCCAGACTGAAATTAGAAGTCTTGGCAAAGAGAACAATTTAGTGTTGAAGGTTTTCTAAATTTCTAACAAAGAAGGTTTAAGCGTCTATACTTCCACCTACGTTTGCGGATTCACATATTTTCTATTGAATTCTGCTGTGTAAACGAAAACGGCTGGGGCAATAGACCCGTGTTTACATAAATCGCTCCAGTCTCGTCAACCCAACGATTTCCTCAAATTCTAAACCCAACGCGTCTAAAACTTGGTCAAAAGTAGACTGCAAATACCCAATGTATTTTTCTGCGTCGACTTCGCTGTTTGATGCGAATTGTATGGGCATTACGTTTACCACTTCTCTTCTTCCTCTCACTGTCAGATCTTTAGGTTTGATCTTCACAAAACTCACGAGGTCTCCGGCTTTCATTTCAATGTCTTTGTCTTTCAGAATTCTCGCCGCCGTTACGTGTTGGGGCGTTGTCTTTGTGTAACGTTCAGGAGCTTCACCCAGCACTACGTGAAAAGCCAAGTCGCTTAGACGATTCCACTCTCGTCTTTTCAGACGCGTGTAACGGTCTAAAACTATTTTCTTGATATCTTTCTTAGCAACTTCAAACTCGGCAGACGACCTAACTTTCCCAAGCCTCGTCTTCATCTCTTCAAAAGCGTCCTTGATAAACTTGGGAATGTGTCTTTTCTTTCCTGTCAAACCTTTAACGTCAACGCTGCCGTCTTCAAACACGCCTAAATAGTTCTTTTTGCGAGAGCTGAAAACAGCATAACGATAGACTTTGTCAACGTCCAGGCTCATCTTCAACTCTTTCTTAGACCATTCTGCCAACCCTTGAATTTGCTCTTTGCTAGGATTCTTTAAAAACACACTGTCGGTGTCGCCGTAGAGCACTTCGATGCCCAAGTCCTTGGCTTTCTGAACAATTCGCGTTAGAGAGTGTCGAGCAATGGCCGCCGTTGCCTCGGCCACGGGGGGACAATAAAGGTCAAACGATTCTGCGCCGAAAACGCCGTAACTCGCGTTTAAAATGACTTTTAAAGCACTTTGGATGACGTCATACCAGTTTCGCACGTCAGGGGACAACGATTTGTCCTTAGCTTTAGACTTGTACCATCTAACCCTCAAGTCTCTTAATGAGCCGATGAGCAAACTTTCCAATGCTCGACTTTTGCTGCAAACCCAATGAGGAGTACCAGGTACAAGATTGTCTCTGCATTCTTTATGTGGACAAAGAATGGTTTGATAGCCCAAATTCCAAACTTTGATGATGGAGGGATATAGACTTGCGAAATCCATCACAGCTACATTAAAGTGAACACCAAGCACAGGTTCAACCACGATGGCGCCCTTGTATTTTTTGCCCTTTATGATGGCGGTTGTAGCTGTCTTGCCCTTCAAAGCTATAATATCTGCCGAGTTTGGAATCAGCATACCTCGTCTACGATGCTCAAAATGCAGAAAATTTCTAATCCAGCGGGACACTCCTTGCCGGCTAACATCTTCCATAGGCATCTTGCTGATCCGCGCTAACACCAAGATCAATTTCATGGTTAGGTCGTCATTGAAACTCGTCAGCTTAAAAGTGATCTCCGCGTCTCGGAGACAGTAACGCGCCAGTTCAGAATATGTCAAATCGGCAAAAGATTTGTCCAACTCGATTTTCGCCAAGCCTATCAAAGCCTGGCCAACGTCATCAAGGGTCACGTCACGATACTTGTTGCTAAAAGCGTAAATCTGAATGGAACGATTGTAGAAAAACTTGTATAAATCGATGTGTACACCGCTCTTGAGCAAACAAACGCGGCGACCAACTTCAATCGGAACCTCAGCTCTAGGTATGCCCAACTTCTCAGCTCGATGAGCTAAATAGGGCAAATCGAAATCGTCGCCGTTGAACGTAATAACAAAGGGATAGGCATCCAAAACTTCAAAAACCGCTCTAATCAAATCTTCTTCGCGTTCAAAAAACTCCACTTTGATATTTGCAGGCAGTTTTTCGACTTCGTCTTTTGCGCCTTTTCGCCTCAACATCAAGACTCGATTTTCACTGTCGGTCGTTACCATAGACACGCAAATAACTTCGTGCGGCGCCTCTCGAGGGTCGGGTACACGAGTAGCCACAGGTGAAAAAACTTCGATGTCTAAAGCTACACGCCTAAATGATGGAGCAGGATATTCTAAAAGTCGCGCCCACCGCTCAATGTGTTCTCTTTCCTCCTTCTCTTCGCCGCTGAATAGAGATTGAATCTGCTCGACTGCGTTTTCGGCAGCGTCCACTTTGGCCAACGTCAATCTGCCATTTTCAACGTTATACAACATGCCCGGCACTATACCACGGTCGTAGATGTAGCATAGATAATATTTGATGGCAGCCTCCCAAACCTTCGCTTCAGGCTCCTCAAGACGTGCAGCTTTAGCATGTTCTTCAGGAATTATGTCGCGAAGGCATCCTCTGGGTCTTCCTCCAATAGCTAAAGGATCTTTGGCCACCACTTTGGTCAGCGTTACAGTTTTGTCCAACAATGGATGAAACTTTTCCACAGGCTCGAAGCCGACTAGGCTGGGATGGGTCTTCACCGATTCCAGCTGATCCAACTCGTATGGAGACAAGTTGGTGATTAAATATGGTTTATGTTCGGTGTTGTCGTGCCAAAAATAGACGCGGCGCGTTGTCGGTTCATACAGCTTTATGAGCGCTGCAGCTCTTTTTCCGCTGTAGGAGGCCGAAACAAAATATGAAGGGGGAAGCTGTTCAGGATCTTCTTTTTTCAAAGGTTTTTCTTCCGATGGTTCCGTCTCTTTAGGTGCCGTTAATTGTCTCTTCGGTTCCCGTTTTTCCTCTTCCCGAGTTTTCGGAGAGATAGTTGCAAACTCTTCTAGCCTTCTTTGTTCCGCCATTGCCCGCTGTCCCATACAGTGTATATGCACTTCAAGGTTTTAAGGCTTAGAGGCCGGCGAAATTTATGCGTTTTCTCTCTTTTTGCCTTTAGCATCGTACATTATAAGGGAGATTTTCTGGAGGTTTTATACAATCACAAAGACGTCTAGAAAGTCGCTATCTCGTTTTCACGAGTCGTCTTATCTTTAATGATGGGGCTGCTACACACATTTAAATGGTCTGTTGCAACACCTTTGTGCGTGGGTCACTTGCTGCGAAATGCTTGGGCATTAGCTATCGAAGCTTTACACCAAATTGAGATGAAGAGATTAAGCGAAAGACTAGCCTTGGTTAGAGCTTCAAAAGAGCTAAATGTCCGAGATCCAAGCGCAAGAGGCCTGGCTCATAAACTGGTCTTGGAAACCGTTAGAAGACAGAATTTCATCGATTATATGATTAACCGAGTTTTAGGAACTGAAACTATCAACGATCTTCCCCCTCACGTGCGCGCTTTTTTGCGTCTTTACATCTATCAAACCAAAATCGAGGGGAACGATAGCTATGAAAAAGCGGCAAGCATAGCAAGGACGGGTCGTTCGATACTGGGTTGGCGAAGGCTGGAGACGGTAGACGAAGAATTAGGAACCTTACTCAGCGTCAAGCCAGATGATGTTTTGGGTGATCTCAGTGACGAAGAAAAAATTGCTTTGGAGACCTTTCAGCCCCTTTGGTTTGTGAAATACTGCTATAAACTGTTAGGTCGACATCAAGCACTGCAGTACTTCAAGAGCACAATTACAAATCTACCCGTCTACATTCGTGTTAACACTTTGAAAATGAATGAAGACAAATTGCTGAGAAAGATAGGTGACGAAGGAATAGTTCTGGAAAAAGTGGCAGAATTGAAGCACACCTATAAAGTGGTTAACAAAGAGCAGCCTCTGGCGAGAACTTTCAGTTTCAAAGAAGGTTTATTCTTCATTCAAGATAAAGCAAGCTGTCTAGCTACAGAAGTGGCGACACCAAAAGCAGACATGACCGTGTTAGACATCTGTGCGGCACCCGGCGCCAAAACCACTCATCTAGCCCAACTAATGGAAAACCGTGGCACAATAATTTCTATAGATTATTCCAAGCGGAGAACGAAGATTTGGAAACGCGAAACCAAACGAACAAGCGCAAAAATAGGCGAACCAGTTATATGCGATGCCTATCGCCCTCTACCTTTCCATGAATTTAAAGCCGACCTAGTGGTTCTAGACCCTCCTTGCACCAGCACCGGAGCATTCAGTCGAATGCCCTCTGCAAAGTGGAGGCTTTCTAAAAGATCGGTGAAGGGCACAGTTGCACTTCAGTGGAAAATGTTGAACAACTGCGCCGAATATGTGAAAAACGGCGGCACCTTAGTTTATTCAACTTGCAGCATTACTGTTGAAGAGAACGAAATGTTGATTGAACGTTTCTTGAAGTGGAACACCGAATTTAGTCCAGTAGAAACTAGACCGCGAATAGGGCTACCTGGACTACGAGGACAAAATGGGAGTCAACGTTTGTATCCTCACATTCATGAATGCAACGGTTTTTTCATCGCCAAACTTGTAAGGCAGGACTAGTCTTTGCGAGCTTCAATTTGACACAGGGCTTCGAAAAGCGTTTTTGCGGCGTGAATGACAGTGGCACCTTTATCGTAGGGCGGTGTTACCTCTACCAAGTCTAAACCTACCGTGCGACGGTCACAAAGGCTGCAGACTAGCTCCAGAAGAGCTTGAGTCGTCAAACCATCTGGTTCTGGATTCTGCACCGCAGGTGCGAAAGCGGGGTCAAGCACGTCCATATCTATAGTCAAATAAACTGTGCGGCAATCTTCCACCGCTTCTTTAATGGCCTTAACTGTTTGTATTGATCCTAATTCTCGTATCTGTTTCATCGTGAAGTATTGTATTCCAGCTTTTTTTGCGTATGCCAGTTCTTCTCGACAGACAGCTCGAGTGCCCACTTCAACAATTTTTTTGGGTTTTGCTTGCTCGTTTAGTCGCCGCATGAAGGTTGTGTGGCTTATGTTTAGATCCATATAGTTGTCGCGGAGATCCAAGTGGGCGTCGAAGCTTATTACCGCAGTATTCTCGCCGCCTACTCCTTTCATGGCGCCCAAGGTGACTGTGTGTTCACCGCCGACGAGGACGGGCGTCTTTTTGGCTTTCAGCAAATCTTTTACGGCGTCTTCGAGACGTTTCAACGTTGTCCCCACATTGTTGCTGATGTGGAGATCGCCCAAGTCGTGTATTTTCAAGTCTTCTACGTCGACGTTTGAGCGGAAGCTGTAGGTTTCAATGTTTAGCGATGCTTCTCGTATAGCGAGGGGCGCGAACCTCGCTCCGGTGCGGTAAGTACTGGTTAAATCGAAAGGCACACCAACAACTACATATTCGGCCTTTTCGAAAGATTTTTGGTACCCACTAAAAACATTTCCCGGCGAAACGTAGAGGTCATAGTTGCTCATATCAGCGCACCATTCTCATTTTGGCTCTCGAGTTGTTAACACTTCACTAGCTTTAAAGGTTGGCGATCCACGTTCTGAATAACGCATTTGATTACTATTTACTCTTTTACAAATTCGATCGATCAACATCATAGACCCTTCTAGACACGCAAATGTAATAGCGGTAGCTGCAACAGATAATGCAGTCACATGCTCATGGTGACCATGCATAGGTTTAGCAGTTGAACTGCCCGCGTAAGGAGCAAGCATACTTGCATGTCTAGATGGAGGATGTTGTACTCTAAGTGACATTTCTATGTGTGCCACCGAGTAGGATTCGGATGGAACCGTTACTTTCAATTTGAAATCGAACGCCGCTGGAACATACACGTCTGCTGTTGCGAATGTGGTTAAAGAGGTAATGATCTACGATTGGACAAGCAACGTTGAAACCAGCGAATCTCTAACCGTACTTTAATCCCTCTTTTTTTGTGACAGGCTTTCACTTACGTTATGGAATTTGGATTGGCAAGTGTTTCATCCAGAAGTTTTCTATTTGTTCTACACATTCTATCGGGCTGTCTGCGACTTTGGTTTCTTTTTGGAAGTATTTTGGAAGTTTTTGTTTGATGCTTGGATGTGTTACACGTCCATCTAAGATCACTATGCATCCTTTGTCATTGATTGATCGGTGGACACGTCCACAGGTTTGAATCAGTCGAAGAATCGCGGGAGCCAAATAAGCATATGTTCGTCCGCTGTGAGGGAATTGATGTTCAAGATGTGTGATTAAGGCTTTTTGATAAATGTTCCATGTGGCGTAAGGCAGCCCTACAGCGACGACACATGTTAGGATGTTGTTGGGGTAATCTATTCCTTCACTGAATTTTCCGCCCATTACGCCTAATAACATGTTGTCGGAGCTTTTGGCCATTTGTTCTATTACTTCACTTCTTCTGGTCTTAGGCTGTTCCACGATTATTTTCCTACTTGTTTTTATTGAAGGCAGGACTTTGTGCATTAGGCCGTAACTTGTGAAGAAGATAGCTACGTTGCCTTGATTTGCGTCAGAAATTGTTTCAATATAGTTTCTCCATCTACTGAGCATTTCGCTGTTTCTTCTTTTGAATTCCGATGACACGTCTCTGGCGACAAGTATGAGTCTGTTCTCAGGCGGGAAAGGAGAGTCAAACTCTTTTAGCCAAGTGTTGTTGGGTTCGCTGAGCGTTAAATCTCTATATACCTGTGGGGGGGAGAGGAATCCGCTCATGAGGATACATCCTCGCGCCGTTCTTAAAACTGGATTTGTTACATCCCTTCCGTCGAAGCATCTAACTTCCAAGGCAATTCTGTTTTTTTGATCCTTTTCTATTAGATGCATATGTTCTATTCCGTCGTTTTCTAGGAAATTCTCCATAAATGTGCCTACTCGATGATTGTAGCTAAGAATGCTCTCCGAGCCAGTCTCGAGTCTCGTCTCTTTCACAAATTCGCCGTATTCTTGAAGGGTTTCTGCGGCTTCGAGGCCTGAGACCGCGCTTCGGCCGAGAAACAAGTCGCTAATCTCTTGTGGATTAATCTGTTGAAGCTCCTCGCCTTTCAGATTTCGCTGGGCACGCTCAAAGACCTGTTCAATCAACACGTCTAGATACTCTCGGACGGACGAGAGCGCGTCGTGGCTAAATTTTTTGGTTTCGTCCAACGCCATTTCCACAGTGTGTCTTGTCAGTTTGTCGGAAAGCAGCTCTCTCGCGAATGAGGGAAGGTTGTGGGCTTCATCCACAATGAGAAAGGTTTGGGAAAGGTCGGTTCCCAAGTTCTTCAGTAATGTGTGTCTGATTTTTGGGTCAAAGACGTAGTGATAAGTTCCGAGAAACACGTTAACTCGATGAAGAATCTTTTTTAGCGCTTCGTATGCGCAGAATCCTCGTCTAGACATAAGTTTCACTGCCTCGCTTGGAGAGAGAATTTTCCGGGCACACTGTAGAGCTAGTTCTTCAGCCTCTTTTTTTGCCTTGATGTTATTCCAATAGAGCGTGCAGTAAGGCTTGGTAGAGGATTCGCAGTTGTCTTTCAGTCTCTTGCAGTTCTCGAAAAAATCAAAATAGGAAAGGTTTCCCTTTTTCTGCAGCGGGCACATGTCCTGTTTAGCGAAGAAGGATACTGCAGAAAGATTTCTCGACAGCGCCTTTAATTCTTTGAGGTAAATATGCAGTTGGTTTCTAGTTCTAAAACAGATAATCAGCTTGTTCTTTTCAAGCAAAGGCAGAACAGCGAGAAGTGAAGCCAAAGATTTGCCAATTCCGCATGGGGCGCTTCCTAAAAAAACTTCATTACTCTTTAACGCTTTAGTTGCCTCGTTGATAAACTCTATCTGTTCCTTGCGCACCTCATAGTTCTTAGGAAGCACGCCCTTCTTCGCGGCTTCGCCTTTAACACCTTTACGGCTTCTCTTCATGAATCTTGCCGCTTTGCTTTTATGCATCAGATATGTTCCACACTCGCGACAGAATCGGCTCTCTTGGTATTCTTCATAAGGATAAGTCATTCCACAGTTTCGACAAACATAGGTTTGAGGCAACTTTTTCCCTTGCCGTAATCTAGCCTTCAAGCAACTTATGTTTTGTTACCTGTTTCAATGTCAATTCAAACACGGCAAAACTCAATTTGCTTCCTTCCGTCAACCGCTTCAGCAGGGCGCCTGAAGGAGTGGTCGAGCGATCTTTGCCGATAATCAATGTACAGTGGCATCAGC
>JBKHJI010000056.1:0-9440 GCA_046538175.1 Bathyarchaeia archaeon
AGAATGAAGACTGAGAAAGTGCTGTCGTACTTGGCTCGCTTCAACATTAGCAGGGTTGCCATGGAATCTTCTAATCACGGTGCGTCGCTGGATAGGCGGTTGGAAAGCAAGGGATACGACGTGATCGTTTCTCATCCTAGGAAGACTCATTACATTGCTGAGGCGAAGATTAAGAGTGACCGGTTGGACCTCCAACCTGTGGAATCTTATCTCAGGGTTTTGAAACCTCTTCTAGATCATGAGATCAAACTTCTCTCAAAGCAACTTCGAGAAATGGCCGATGATGAGGATGAGGACATGAAGTTGTTGATGACTATTCCGGGAATAAGCTACTATTCGGCTTTGCAGAGGTTTTCAATTTTTCGTGATCATGTTCTTAATGTGAGATACGTCTTATAAGGTTTGAATCCAACTTTCGAGTATACCCGTATCGCTGGTGTGTTATCATTCAATACATGAATTACTGCGACTGAAGAAACCTTCAAAATTTCCTTAACTAACGCTGTCACTACAGACGTGGCGTGCCCCCTGTTCCTGTATTCCCTGCGAGTGGCCACAATTCCAATATGCCCTCCGAAATCCATTAACTGTGCTGTGCCAGCGGAAACCAATCTGTGATCTTGTTCTATGCCGATCCAAAGCGAGTTTTCTGAACATTTTTCGAGATTTTCAACCGCGATTTCAGCCCATCGTATAGGATCTGCATTTTTCATTAACTCGACAATCTTCTCTCCATCCTCTATTCCCAGTATTTTTGGAGCAGTTGTCATCTGAATGTTTTCTTCTTCCTTTCTCAAATACATCAAACTCATTTTCTCCTTAACTCTGGGACTATACTTGCGACGGATTATGTCCAAACAATCTAAGGGAGCCTGTAGTTCAAATTTGTCTAAGCAAATCTGGTTCAACAGCAGTCTTGCAGCCTCACGATTTCCTCTCAGCTGAACTATATAGTCTCTGTAAACCAGTAAAAGTCCCTTGATTTTGTCTTCTTCAATTGCTAGGAAAATCTTAGTTTTGTCTTTGTACAATTTCCAATCAAAGACGAAAAAATAGTAGCCTACTAGGTCTCGGTTAACATGATTCCAGAAAGCCGGCTCCAAACTTTTCTCGAGCCTAACAACTTTCAACAGCGGCTTCCTCCGATTTAATAGCGAAAGAATTTCCGACAAACGTAGCAATGCTATTGTGTGATTCTATTTTCGTTTTTCCATTGTTTTTCGATGTTTCTCTAAGGCTTTGGAGAAAGCTTCAGCTGCGTCTTTTTCAAGCCAGTTCAGGTAAGCTAAACAAACTACGACAACGTCTGCAATGTCGACCTCTATGTCTTTACCTTGGCGGCCGTCTGCTAGATACTTCTCTGCGACTTGCCCTATTTGTTCGGTGAGAAGGGCTACGAAAAAACTAGACGTGAACACTTCTTTTTTGTGTGGGTCATAAGAAATTCTTCTAACGGCTTCTTGTGCTTCACTTAACATGTATTATTCCACCTTTGCCTATTTCAAGGCTATAGAAGAAAGCAGATATAAGATTAATGCAAGCTAGCCCGATCCTTTCTTTAGCGCGTCCCACAATTCTGCTATCTCTTTAAGTATGCGTGGATGAAGCGCAAACACGTCTTGCGGGTGCTCTACATAGATATAGAACATGTAGTTTTTGTCGAAGCGGGTAAGTTTACCAAGTTGGTATTCAGGTTTTCTAGGCAGCTTCTCAGCGTAGCTTTCAGCAACTTTCTCAAGTATTGCCTCGATTTTTTCGGTGGGCAATGAATGGTCAAAATTTATTTCAAAACCGTAACGGAAAAGTTTTGACTCTCCTTTATATCTAAAATTTACAACATCTCTGTCAAGTATTCTACGATTACTCATACAGACGATATTGTTTGCAGCTGTCAATATTTTGGTGTAATTTATTGATACCTCCTTGACTATTCCTTCTGCACCGTCTAGTTTAACGTAATCACCCACTCGAAATGGGCGACTTACTAATATGTACAAACCCGCAATTATGTTTCCAACCGTCTGGGTAGAAGCAAATCCGATGGCTGCACCGCTTAAAGCTGAGAAAGCCACTATAATGTCTGCTGAAACCCCTCCGATATTTAAAACAGCGATGAGCCCCCCTACAAAGATTATAAACCTGCTGGTTAACACCAACGCGTTTCCAGCGTGAGGAGGCAAATTGGTTCTTTTAGCAAACCTGTTTACCCATCGGGAAACTATTCGCTCAACGACGACTGCTACGATAACGACTACAAGGAGCCAGATGACTGTTATCAAAAGTGGGTATCGAACAAACAGGTCTTCAAGAATAAACGTTAACCACATGTTCGGTAATAAAAATCTGAGGTTAAATAAGCGTTTTCATCCTATGGCCAATATGCCTTCTAGAATCTTTCCTTCTTCCAGTTCCAACTCCTTAGCCAACCAAAACTTTAGCAACTCAACGTTTTTGGGCAAGTCACCACTGTATGTTAATACTCGTCCCTGTTTCAAAGCGTCTGCTTGAAAAGTCTTCTCAGTCTCCCTAAACAAGAAAGACACGGTGTCTGCTCCTTTTGCCAACATTCTAAAATCGTCCCACTGTTTACATCGAACAATTACTGGAGGTTCTCTCAAAGTGGGCATAGCTGGCTGTGCAGCCGACGTGGCAAGTGTGTGGGCTGATGGAGCGAGAACATTGATCAACCCGCCGATTTCAGTTTGAAGAGTGGAAAGGCGTTCTTCAATTTTTTCAATCTTGTCCGCCATCTCTCCTGTTTTGCCTACAGAAGACGTTATACTACTTAGTTCACTTATAAGACGATCCAAATCTTTCTCATGCTCTCTGAGAACGTTAATTATAAAATCTAACGCTTCCAAGGCTTCGTCTTTTGAAGGAGATTTTTTGGGCATTGGACTTAACTTTCTCCTTATAGTTCTTCAAGATTATACTAAGCGCAAGTATGGTACATAAAGCTAGTGCATTAAGAAACAGTATCCCAATGAATACCCAATTATCCGTATTGTGAATATAAAGCACAGTTGAAGCGTATCAAGTGCAAACCTTAGCCGAAGAGCGGATAAAAACTCGGATTTATTACACACCATGACTTTTTAATAAGCGACGATTGAAGACGGCGTCGCCCAGAAGTTAACCATAGCCATCTACTACGCTGTTGGTCCAATTCCGCTAGTCTTAAATCGCAAAAACCCAATTTGAACTGAGCAGTGGAGCGGCGGTTGCCGAGCCAGGTCAATAGCAAGTTTGTTGATCATAGGCGAAGGACTCAAGATCCTTTCCCGTAGGGGTTCGCCGGTTCGAATCCGGCCCGCCGCACCAAATAGGTCAACTTTGTTGTGGGAATCAAAATTCAGAAAACAAAGCAAACGTGGGTTCTGCACCTATGATGGAACAATCATGGCCAGGTATTTTGTTATGGTTTATTAGTTGAGATGGTGAATTGAACTGAGGGTTGGCTGATGCAAATTTTCCCCATGAAAAGTCCTATCATCAAGTTAAAAGATGACTTGGTAAACATACTTTGCCGAGCAATGTGCGAACACAAGCTAGAGTTAGAAAACGAAGACATAGTTGCCATTTCGTCAAAGGTTTTAGCAACCGCTCAAGGGAGAATAGTGAAGCTTGACCATTTCCTTCCATCGCAGCGAGCAAAAAAGTTAGGTAAGAGCCACTCTTTAGAGCCTGAGTTTGTTGAGGTGATACTTCAAGAAGCCGAAGAAATCTATGGCGGCGTAGAAAGGGCAATTCTTACTTTGAAGGAGGGTGTCTTAACCGTAAATGCAGGTATTGATCACAAAAACGCTCCGGCTAACTCGGTGGCTCTGTGGCCGTTAAATCCACAAAAGTTTGCCGAAATCATCAGAAACCGGATAGAACAAAAAACTGGAAAAAACATAGGCATCATAATAGTGGACAGTGAAGTGGCCCCGCTTAGAATGGGCACAAGGGGTCTAGCTTTAGCTGTAGCTGGCTTTAAACCAGTAAAAGATTGTAGAAACGAGAGAGACCTTTATCAAAAGCCGATATTAATTACTCGGCACGCAATAGCAGATGATCTTGCGTCTTCTGCTCATTTGCTCATGGGAGAAACTGGCGAAAGAACACCCTTTGTCCTGATCAAAGACGCTCCAGTTGCTTTCACGGATGAAGAAATCTCTTTTGACGAAACGAGAATTCCAGCTAACAAGTGCGTTTATGCAGCTGTTTTCAAAATGTCAACTATCAACTCTAAAACCATGAATCCTTAAAGCTTTCAGCAACCCAACTGCTAGAGGCGTAGACACTACTGCTATGACCAGTCTTTCTACAGGGTATATCCACGATAAGAGTTGCCAGTTGGCTCTCCAAATTTCCATTTCGGAAATAAAAGTGGGCCAATAAATGGCTTCATACATCAAACTGCCGACAACATGACTAAAAAGCGTAGCCACAAACAAAGTTGATGCAACCGCAAAGACAAATTTGGATGCACTCTTATTTTCAAGCATATATTTGCCTATTTTGGGTTGCAGCGGAGAAAACAAGAAAACCAAAACAATAATGTGAAGCCACAGAAAAGGCGGCCACAACCATGCAGGTCCCACTACTGGGTAAAACGCTAGGGCAAGCAGCAAAAGCAGATATGTAAAACTGCAATACCATCGCTTATTGTTGTAAAGTAAACCAGCACATAATGCTGCTGCTAAGTGTGGCACAAAGCTGAGGGGTCCAAATGGCCCACTTTGGGAAATAAAAGCCCCAATTGCTCCGCCAATAGTTATGCCGAAAACGCTGAGCATAGGACCGATAACGATTCCAATCAATGGTGCTATCAAAGTTCCCACTTGGATGAATCTGCCTTGTCCTCCAACTAATGGAAATAGATTCCAAAAAAAGAAAACTGTGTAAAATGACGCAAAGACAATAGTCAAAGCAATGTTTTTCGTGGATAAATCAAAAAACTTTGGCTTCATCTCTCTTTCCTCTAAGCGTTAGAGAATGAAACCCAAAGCAGCGCCGGCTGTTGAAATCTGTAACTACAATTCTTTGGACTCTTCTTCGACGCCTCTTTCGGTGATGATTAAGAAGTTAACACCATTACCGCTCATTGCATCTCGACTCAACGCTGACTTCATAGAGCGGACAGCCAATTCTTTAGCTTCTTCCAGACTCATGTTTTCGACATAGTTCTCTTCTAGAACTCCCATGGCGATTTCTGCACCAGTGCCCACCGCGGTGTACTTATCTGGAAGCAAAGAACCTAAAACGTCCAAAGCGTATATAGCTGGCCCATCTTCGTCTACTCCTCCAATAATTGTCTGCGTGATTAAAGGAAACAACCGTCTATTGAAAAGAAGGTTGGACATCACTTTTGCTGCTGACTTGACAGGGATCTTTCTTCCACTGTCTAATTTAAAAAGGTTTGCGTAAGCTTCTACTTCCCTCACCAGAACCTGCATGTCGGAAACCAGTCCAGCGCATGCTGCGCCGATGTGGTCGGTAATCTTAAAAACCTTCTTACCTGCCTTGCTGGCGACGAAAGAGCCGTATGTTACTCGTTTCTCAGAAGAAAGTAAGACTCCATCTGAAAACACTATGCCTAAAGTTGTGGCGCCCGGCATTAGGAAATAAGGGTACTGTTGATTTTGTTCCATCAAAGCTGTCATTTCTCCTAGATTATTGGTTGATTATAGATCACGTGCCATTTAAACTTAATCGTGAAACTTTCGCTTCTCAGGAAATGCTTCATAAGTTTAGAAATAAGTTCCCCTCTTTTCTTCACTTTCTATTGTCCAGATTTTTTCGTCAACCATTCCTCAAAGGCTTTTGAAATCTTCAAGATGAAGGTAGAAATTAAGAAAATGTGGGGACGCTATGAAGTTCGGCATAGTGCAAAGCCGCAACAAACCAAAACATTATTCTATTACGCACTTAGAATCTAGTGGTTATCGATGCTCAATCTCTACATTCAAGAAATCGAAGGTTTGTGGTGCGGCGTAGCCCTTGAGCGAGACAGAATCTTTGCTACAACCTTCGCCTTTAGCCAAGAAGATGCTCTAAGAAGCCTACTGAATGAATTGCCTCACAACAGTGTTTTCGAAGTTAATCAAGAAAGCAACATTTTTGCCAAAAAAATCTTAGAGACAATAAAAGCAATTTGTCATGGCGAAGATGTTTCCTTTGACTTCCCATTAGCTTTAGGTCGTCTATCCACCTACGCTAAAAGAGTTTTAAGGTTCACTTGGATGATTCCCACAGGCTACGTAACTACTTACGGAGCTTTGGCGAAAGTTGCTGGCGGAAGTCCTCGTTCAGTTGGACGCGTAATGGCCACTAATCCCTTCGCGCCTTTAATTCCCTGTCATCGAGTCGTAGCTGCAGACATGACTTTAGGTGGCTACGGTGGAGGCATAAAGATAAAGTGGAGCATTCTCAAGAAGGAAAACCGAAACTTTGGCAAAGTGGTTGAGGCAAGGGTTAACGAAAAAACATTAAGACTTTTTCCAATCAGCATGGTCAAATCGAGCAAACGAGAGTGCGACGCACATCTATGAGCCCGAAGCCTCAGCATATGTTTGATTTTGGTTTGGACTGTTGTGTGACTTGTCATTTGAAATGTTTTTTCAACAAAATGCCTATAAAGTTCCCAACACACTAAGCAGTTAAAGAAGGGTTTGGCGGTGTCACGAGGACTTTATGTTGGCAGGTTTCAGCCCTTCCATATGGGCCATCTCCATGCCATAAAATACATTTTGTCAGAAGTCGATGAAGCGGTGATAGTGATCGGCAGCGCTCAATACAGTCACCGTTTGGACAATCCTTTCACAGCAGGCGAACGAGTAACAATGATTCGCAAAGCCTTAAACAAAGCCGAAATTGCCCCCTCAAAATATTGGATCATACCCATAAGAGACATGCATATCCACATGATGTGGGTAGCAGAAGTGAAAGGCTATACACCCAAATTTGAATATGTTTACTCTAACGAACCTGTTACACGCCGGCTTTTCATGGAAGCAAATTTCCCGGTTAAACCCATACCATTCAACAAACGTCATCTCTACTCAGCCACAGAAATACGGGAAAAGATGATTAAAAACCAAAGTTGGACAGAACTCGTACCAAAAAGCGTCGCTGAATACATTAAAGAAATTGACGGCATAGCGAGACTTCAAGACTTGGCCGAAACCGACAAAATTCAAACCCTACCGCCAAACACGGATTGAATCGCCGCTTTTAGCCTTAAACCGTTTTGCAGCATTGCCCTGATTTACTGAAATCTCCAAAAAATCGTGGCTGCCTACTATTGCAAGAACTTCTCCTAAGTGAGCCTCCCCGTATGCAGAGCAGAACCTCAACGTGGTAGGGACCTCACATATCTCGAGGTTGAACGATCCGTGTTCCTGAATAGCCAAGTCTTTCAGAAGAACTGAAGGAATGTTTGTAACTATGTTTCCAAAATCGTCCACGTACAACACTTCGCCAAACAAAACATTGGCCTCTGAATGAGGGTTCGCAAAGTCTGGGACCACATAATCCTCTACCTCTCTACCGAATTCGGATGCCGCACAACCTTTAGCCAGATAAACCGCGGCAGGCGCAAAAATGTCTCGTCCATGAAAAGTATTAGAAACCTTTGGAAGCATGTAACGAGAATTTTCGATGACATACACGTGGCATATGTCCTCTTTCAACGCTGCTAAAAATAACACTCCGTTATCAGGACCAACGAAATAGCTACGTTTGGTTTCTACAATAATGGAACGACGTTTAGTTCCCACGCCGGGATCCACTACTGCCACATGCACCGTGCCTTTTGGAAAGTACGGTGCTGCAGACGCAAGCACAAAGGCGCCCATGCGGACATCAAACTTGTCAATCTTGTGGCTGATATCGACTAATTCTGTTTCAGCACACTCACTCAATATAACGGCCTTCATCTCCGCCACATAAGGATCCTTTAATCCGAAATCTGAAAGAAGCGTCACTATAACTCGAGTCATTTTTTCTCCCAAAAACTAGTTCACAAAGGGCCTATTTAACTTGACAACAAAAGTTCTTAATCGACGCGATTAGTCAGCATTTATATATGTGTTTCACTTTTTTTCAAGGCGACTGGTGAAAAATTGGTGACCGACATAACAGAATATTTGAAGCAAAAGATTGCTGAGGTTCGTCTTGCTAGATTTATTGGAGAGATCGTTTGGGCATCTGGCTTCGTTATTGCTGTATCTGGGCTGTTCCTACGAATTTTTGCGTTGACGATCACAGGATTTTCGTTGCTGTTTCTAGGTTTATTTCTAAGCGTTCACTACGAACTTCAACGACTGAATTATGCTCATGCTCTCGAAAAACTGATGCAGCACGAAAAATAAAATCCCCAAGAAAAGTTTTAATGCACAATAAACCACTATGAAGAACTATGTTTCCAACGCTTTTCTTTTTGCCTGGCTTACTCGGCTTGCTACTACTCTTGGTCTTAATCGTAATAGGCATAATAATTCTCGTCGCCATCGTGAAAATCATCTTTTTCGCGCTCCCAGCTGCCGTCATAGCCTTCGTGGTTTGGTTGATTACTGGAAACGAGGTGTATGCAGGAATTGCCTTCATCGCAGTTGCTGTTCTTTCCATTTTAAAGCGTTAGCTGAACTTCTCTTAATCCTTAAGATCGTTTGCTTTAAACAAAAGTTTGAAGAGACTGTTCGGCTAGAATTCTGTAGAGAAAATCGGCTAAATGGGATAAGCTTGTCAGGCTATAACTGCGGTGGAAGTGTTGTCTATTGGCTAGACAAAAAGCTATACTTGAACATCACAAACAAGTGCACAAACGACTGCTATTTTTGCCTGCGCAAAGTTAAACCCGGCATCGCAGAGTTCAACTTAAAACTTGAACAAGACCCCACAGCAGACGAGGTGGTCCAAGAACTAAGTGAAGTGTTGAACCGCAAATCTTGGAGTGAGATTGTTTTCTGCGGATTCGGCGAACCCACCATGAGGCTTGACACGCTTCTCAAAGTCGCCGAATGGGTAAACAAAACCGCCAAGAAGCCGATTCGAATAGACACCAATGGTCACGGCTTTCTGATTTATCCTAGAAGAGATGTTGTCGGAGAGTTAAAAGAATCCGGCATAGATAAGCTCAGCATAAGTCTAAACGCCCAAGACGAAATCACATATAACGAGATTTGTCGACCTGCGTTCAAAAATGCTTTTGAAAAACTCTTAGAATTCACGACTGCCGCTCGGGACGCAGGCTTCGAGGTGGAAACTACCGCCGTGACCGTTCCAGAGGTTAAAATTTCAGAAGTGAAAAAGCTAGCTTGCGATTTGGGGGTCAAGTTCAGAGCAAGACCTTATTGGCCCTTTGTATGGTGAAAGATATGTTACCGAACTGTTGAGATAAATATCATCTGACTGCTTTCTCAATCGATCGGTGAACAAATATAGACTAGAAATGT
>JBKHJI010000057.1:0-9245 GCA_046538175.1 Bathyarchaeia archaeon
CTCCAAGGCCTCATTAGTAAGAGCAAATAACGTAAGCCCCTTCTTGCTAGCAATCTCACTCACCTGATTAACTAAATCTTCCCGCGCGGCGAGCATCTTCCTTTTCAAACCACATCCCTCCTAGAACACCACATATAACGCACTATTACCAGTAACAAGATAAGAGGGTTTTCAATAAAAAGTTTTAAAGCTTTCAACCCCTAAAACACAGCGTCTAAGCATGTTTTTTCTGTTTGTACAATAAAAAATCCATCAGTAGCATCAAGGTTTCTCGCTTGAACTCCACAAGTACTGGAAATAATCTTTGGCGAACTTTACCAAACCCACATGGTTGCTCCACACCACCAAACTAGGCTTGTCCTCCTCTCCTAGAAACAGCAAAGCTTCCTTCCCGTCCACGATCACGCCGCCTCCAAACATGCTATCGCGCCCCCGCACCTCTGCCAAGCCAGTCAACCCTTCCAACCCCCAATCGTCAGGCGCGCCGGCCACCAACACAGAAACCTTCACTTCTCCAAGCCTCAAACCCGCCAACAACGGCAACGCCTTTTCGGCTAGACCCCTCACAAAATGCGGCGCGGCCACCATCACCTGACCATGGGCTTTACTCAGCATTTCCCGCAACTTCGCCAACACGCTAGCCTCACCACGCAAAATCCAAATATCAGGCTTTTCCCGCGATTCACGTCTTTCATAAAGAGGCTGCACCGTCTCTACCACCACTCGTTCCCAGCTTTGCAGCTTATCCTGAAAACCACGCCGAGCAACCTCAAAAGCCTCCACAGGCGCCTTCGCAAAATACCGACTAGGCCTACCCCGCTCGATATCCACCCACCCCTTCCGCTCTAAACTGTTCAAAATCTCATAAACCTTCGAAAAAGGCACACCTGCGCCTTCGCTCACCTCACTAGCGGTCAACACCCCTTTCTCCACCAAGCTGAGATACACAGCCGCCTCGTAGCCAGTTAACCCCAACTCACGCAAAACCTGCTTCACCTCTTCTCCAACAGTTTGACTCAACCACTTTCACCTTCTGAAACTTCGGAAAAACCCTAAATACACACCCCGCCTAAAAAAGTTTTACAACCACCAGTGGTGAAACAAAACGCAACAGATCAAACAAACCAAAAGCATATGCCCCGAATGCCTCACAGCCCTAGACGCTACAATATACGAAAAAGACAACAAAGTATACATCGAAAAAACCTGTCCAAAACACGGCAAATACAACGAACTCTACTGGAGCAACTACGACCAATACCTGCGCGCAGAAAAATATCGAAAAGAAGGAAAAGGCCTAGACAACCCACGCACCCAAACAGTCAAAAACTGTCCCTTAGACTGCGGCATCTGCCCACAACACAAAAGCCACACAGGCTTGGCCATAATCGACGTTACTAACCGCTGCAACCTCCGATGCCCCGTCTGCTTCGCCAACGCAGCCGCGGCTGGATACGTCTACGAACCAACAAAACAACAAATCAAAGACATGCTTCAAAACCTTAGAAGAAACAGCCCTGTCCCAGCCACTGCACTGCAATTCAGCGGCGGCGAACCCACAATACGCGAAGACCTGCCCGAACTGGCTAAGATGGCGAAAGATTTGGGGTTCCGCCACATAGAAGTCAACACCAACGGCGTCCGCCTCGCTCAAAGCGTAGACTACTGCAAAACCCTAGCAGAAGCCGGGGTAAGCACCGTCTACCTGCAATTCGACGGCTTAACCAGCAAAGTTTACAAGTTTACCCGCGGCGTCGACCTCGTCGAAACAAAAATGCGGGCCATCCAAAACTGCAGAGAAGCAGGCCTCAAAAGCATCGTGCTAGTAGTGACCCTCGTCAAAGGAGTTAACGACCATCAGCTGGGCGACATCATACGTTTTGCTGTTGAAAACTTCGACGTAATACGCTGCGTAAACGTTCAACCCGTAAGCTTGTGCGGCCGCCTACCCGAAGAAGAAAGAGAAAAGATGCGCATAACCATCCCCGACTTTATGGATCTCTGCGAAGAGCAGACCGGAGGAAAAGTGAAAGCAGACGACTTTTATCCAGTCCCCACAGTGGTGCCCATCGCCCAAGCAATCGGCGCAATAAAACACAAACGCTACGTAGAATTCACCGCTCATCCACACTGCGGAATGGCAACTTACCTTTTCGTCGAAAACGGCGAAATAAAAACCATCACACGATACGGAAACGTGGACAAATTCATCAAAACCATGGAAAAAGCATACATAGAAGCCGAGAAAGGCCACGAAACCAGAGCAAAAATGCGTTTACTCGGAGCTTTGAGACACGTGAAACTAGGCATGCTGAGAAAATACCTCATACCCGTACTAAAGACGGGTAGCTACGAAGCTTTAGGCGAGCTTCAAAGAAAAACCATACTGCTCTCTTCAATGCATTTTATGGATCCTTACAACTTCGACCTAGAAAGAGTGCAAAGTTGCTGCATTCACTACGCAGTGCCCGACGGCAGAATAATTCCTTTCTGCACAATGAACAGCATTCACAGACCAGAAGTAGAAAAAGAGCTAGGCACCCCCTTGTCTGAGTGGCAGAAAAAACATAAACAGGAAATCGCCGCCGTTGCATGACAGAAACGACAGAAAAAGGCTATAAGGAACACAGCATCTCTTTGAACGGTTGAGGAAGCAAACATGGGCGGCAAAAAGAAACTCTCCTTGAAACAAATGGAAAAAGCCGAAAAGAAAAAAGGCGGCAAAAAAGAAAAACGTACTACTGCGCCAAGCGAGAAAAAATCTGTCCCCGGGATCACCATGCCGAACTTAAACGACAAGGTAGCAGGCGAACTGAAAAAAATGAGGGTTCTTACACCCCACGCTGTGGCCTCTCGCTTCGACTTACGCCTGAGCATTGCCAGAGATTTCCTAAAAGAGTTAGAACGCAAAGGATTAGTCGAGTTCGTTTCAAAAAGCCGCAACCTCGAAATCTACAAATCTGTAGACTAGCTTTTTCCGGACTCGGAAGAGACGCATAATAGATGTCTGGTTTTCCTAAACGAGTCTACACCGAGAAGGAAGTCAGAAAAGCCCGAAAACTAGTAGAATCAGGGCACAAGCATAGGCTAACCATAAAGGGAACTTCACACTTCAAAGAGAGAATGAAAGAAGCTTTGGAACATGTAAAAACTGCTGGGGTCTACGATTTTTTGAGAACTTACATTAAGCGAATTGTTGAAATCGACGGCTTCAGCCAACTGCGTGAAAGCGAAGCGGCTATTTGGGCAAACAAGCAACTAGCAGAGAATCCTGTTGAAGCTGCCGGGTTCTTTGTGCAGAAAGCGTGGCAGATGAAAGAGTTCTTGGAGGGAAAAATGTATTACGGCGGAGCGGCAGAAGCGAGAAGCGTCGAAAAACGTGTCGAGTTTTTGAAAGCTTTGGAGACAAAGTCTAATAACCCTGCCGTAAAAAAGGAATGTGAGAGGCTGCTGAAAAGATGGGCTGAAAGCACCTTTGTATTCTAGGTCGAGTTTTACAGTTTCTCGACTTTGATTCTTGTCCCGCTTTTTGTTCCACCGAAAATTTCAAGGTTCTTTGTGATTTTTCCAACGATGTTAACTGGGCTGTAGGGTTGAGTCTCGCCGTAGAAGACGCAAAGTGCGCTGCCCATAGGCCAATAAGCAATTGTTCCCTTCTCAACCGTGGGTTTAGCTTTTTCGTCGCCCATTTTTGCGGGAATCTCAAAGTAGACTTCTTCTTTCCACAACGCGGCTCTGCCTTCTATGGGAAGTGCTTTGACAATGGCGTCGACTGTTCGGGGAGCCAGGTGGCGCACGAGTTCGCCTTCAGCCTCTCCAACATTTTCTATCGTGAACTTGACGGGTATGCGGGTTATGCTTTCTTCGGTCATATACATCACTTCTGAAAGTGTTTCTTCAATATATCTTCGAGAGTCGGAGTGCCTAGCTCTTCAAGGTTGTATTGAGCTCTCACGGCGGGTTTGTTGATTTTCAACACACGTCTCAAATCTATTGGAGTGCCGATGACTACTACGTCGCATGGAGTTCTGTTTATCGTTTTCTCCAACTCTTTCATTTGCATTTGGCCGTACCCAACGGCGGGCAACAGTGTTCCAAGCGGATATTTCCTAAAAGTTTCAACTATTGAACCTACAGCATAAGGTCTTGGATCAACAATTTCAGCCGCACCTAATCTCTTGGCTACGATAACCCCAGCGCCATAAGCCATATTGCCATGAGTTAACGTGGGACCATCTTCCACTACTAATACTCTCTTTCCTTTAACAAGATCTGGATTGTCCACGGTGATGGGCGACGCTGCTTTTATGATTACAGCGTCAGGATTCGCTGTTTTGACGTTTTTCAGCACGGTTTCTACGCCTTCTGAGCTTGCGGTGTCAACTTTGTTAATGATCACGACGTCTGCCATTCTGAGGTTCGTCTCCCCCGGATAATATTTGAGTTCATGGCCTGGTCTGTGAGGGTCTGCAACCACTATGTGTAGGTCGGACCAGTAGAACGGGAGATCGTTGTTTCCGCCGTCCCACACGATAACATCTACTTCTTTTTCTGCCTCTCGTAAAATTTTTTCGTAATCAACACCGGCGAACACCACTATTCCGTTGGCGATGTGGGGTTCATACTCCTCGCGCTCTTCGATGGTGCAGTCATGTCTATCGAGATCTTCGTAAGAGGCAAATCGTTGCCAAATCTGCTTCGCCAAGTCGCCGTAAGGCATCGGATGCCTAACCGCTGCCACTTTGAACCCCAATTTTCTTAGTATTAGAGCCACTTTTCTTGAAGTTTGGCTTTTCCCAGAACCTGTTCTAACTGCACATATTGAGACCACGGGAACTTTGGCTTTTAGCATAGTTGTGGAAGGCCCCATCAGCCTAAAATCTGCGCCACATGAATTCACCAACGACACTCGGTGCATGACATACTCGTAGGATACATCGCTGTAGGCGAAAACAACTTGGTCAACTCCATATTTTTCGACGAGTTCGGGCAGTTTTTCTTCAGAGTATATTGGAATTCCCTCGGGATATATTGGCCCTGCGAGTTCGTGGGGATATGTTCTTTCTTCAATTCCAGGTATTTGAGTGGCTGTAAAAGCTACTACTTCGTATAAATCGTTGTCTCTGAAGTGAACATTGAAATTGTGAAAGTCTCTTCCAGCTGCACCCATGATTATTACTTTAATTTTTTTCACGAAAGAGCCTCCGTCTTGCGGGAGGAAAGCGGAAGGTAGTATCATCTTATCATTTAATATAAAGCTTTATCAAAGCTTTTTGTCGGAAAATCATTAGGCTTACCGCCGAGTTAACGGAATGCTGTTTTGAATAGAAGAAAAACAGATCCATGAGTTGACGAGTCATCTACCATTTAGGTTCCAAAACCACTTTCGCAGCTGCTTTTGAACTGATCAACGCGATGCCTTCAGCCACGTTTTCCATTGCAAGCTTATGGGTAATTATGGAGGCAATTCTGTTTCTAAATTCAAAATCTGACAAAAGACCTTTGACTTGATACCAAGTTTGGAACATGCGCCTGCCTGAAATACCATACACAGTTGCCGCTTTGAAGACGACGGCGTTGTTAAAGTCCAAAGCGACCGAAGAGTCAAAGAGCCCTAGCAAAGAGACTCTTCCGCCGGGCGTTAACATCTCAAAAGCTTGTTGCAATGCTACTGGAGCACCTGACATCTCTAAAGCCACGTCAACCCCGTTTCCATCGGTTTCGTCGAAGATAATCTGGGGAATATTCGCCCCTTTCTCTTTCGCACTAAGAACCACGTCAGCCCCCATCTTCTTTGCCAATGCCATGCGCACCTTGTTCAAGCCTCCTGCAGTAGCGAAGATTTTTGCGGCCCCCAACGTTTTAACCACAGCTATGGCCATTAACCCTATAGGGCCACAACCCAAAACAGCCACGTTCTTACCAGCTATGTCTTCAACGTGATCTTTAGGCAAAACCGTTTGAACCGCATTCCCTAATGGTTCTTGAATAGAAGCAACAGCTGAATCAAGTTTCGGATCGTTTTTCCAAACGTTCCTTTCGGGCAAAGAAACATATTCTGCAAACACACCGTCTCTGTCGACGCCTAAAATTTGCACACGTTGACAAATATGCATGCGGTCGGTTCGACATTGGTAACAAGTGCCATCGGCAATATGCGTCTCTGCTGACACAAAGTCGCCCACTTCAATGCTGGTTACGTCTTCACCCACTTTTACGACTTCACCGCAAAACTCGTGACCAAAAATCAGCGGAAGCTTCTTTATTCGCTTTTGCGCCCACGCGTTCCAATCCCAAATATGCACATCAGTGCCACATATTGAAGCCATCTTGACTTTCACCAAAACCTCACTTCGTGTAATCTCAGGAATGCCCACATTGGTAGCTTCGGCTCCTGGGGCTCGTTTGCTCTTAACAACGGCGTGCATACCCTTAAATCTCCATTTGCCACGTGAATCTGAGAGAGGTTACCCATTATCTTTTATGCTAAAAAACTTATCTAAACCAAGCTAATCAGCCTAATACATACGTCAAAACTGAGGAATCCAAATTGAAGCTCGGCTTTCTTGTAAATCCTATTGCAGGCATGGGCGGAAAAGTAGGCTTGAAGGGAACAGACGGCGTCCACGAAAAAGCCGCCAAAATGGGAGCCAAACCCGTTGCCCCAAAAAGGGCAGTGGAATTCTTAAAGAAACTAAAGAAACTAGGACTCCACCGCAAAATTCACATAACAACCTGCCCCACCCCAATGGGCGAAGAAGAAATCCGCGCAGCACGCTTGGACGCTGACACCATGCCGATGAAAACAGAAGCCAAAACCACAGCAGAAGACACCAAAAAAGCAGTAAAACTAATGGTTGACCGCAAAGTTGACCTCATCATCTTTGTAGGCGGCGACGGCACCGCCAGAGACATCATGGACGCATTACCTTCGGAAACTGCCCCGCCAGTTTTAGGAATCCCAGCAGGCGTAAAAATGTACAGCGGTGTATTTGCCGTCAGCCCAGAAGACGCAGTATACGTTGTAGAAGCTTTTCTCAAAGAAGAAACCCAATTAGCAGACTTTGAGGTTATAGACGCCGATGAAGCCGCCATCAGAAACGACCGCTTCAACATCCAACTCTACGGCTTTCTCAAAGGCCCTTTCCTACCTATGCGTATTCAGGGCAGTAAGCAGATCTCGCCAGAGACAGTGGACGAAGAAGAAAACCAGAGGGCAGTCGCACGGTTCATAATGGAAGAAATGAAACCTCAAGCCACTTACATTTTTGGGCCAGGTACCACAGTTAAATGTTTAGCAGACTTGCTAGGCGTAGATAAAACCCTCCTCGGAGTCGACATTTACCGAAAAGGAAGAGTTGTAAAGGACGTTAATGAAGAGAAAATACTGAAAGAAGTATGTGATTGGCAGAACACTTGGATAATTGTCTCTCCGATTGGAAGACAAGGCCTCTTATTTGGAAGAGGAAACCAACAAATTAGCCCAAAAATCATCAAACTTGTCGGTAAAGAAAAAATCATCGTGTTGGCCACTAAAAACAAAATTCGAAACATCGAAGAAGGCGTTCTGAGAGTCGATACAGGCGAGTCAAAAGTAGACACCCAGCTCAAAGGATACATAAGAGTGGCAACCGATTACCGCGAGTGGAGACTGCTAAAAATCAAGTAAAACTAGGAACCAGCCTTTTCAGTCTTCCCAAGCAAATTCATCAAGATGGGCATTAACTCGTTTCCCCTAATATGACCAAGTCCTCCCTTTGCGCATGTCCTCTCACCGAACTCCTTAACGTCGTCTGTGCGGACATTTGGACCCATAATAGCAACAGGTGCCGGTTCACCGCTATGCTCCTTTTTTATCGACGAAGTGGTGTGATCAGCAGTCACAGCGATAAATGCCTCATCTAGATCCACATTTTTCAAAAGATGCCCAACCAAAGCATCTACCTTTTCAATCATAGCAATCTTCTTGTGAGGCTCAGAATCGTGGCTGGCAAGATCTGTGCCCTTAAAATGAACAAGCACAAAGTCGTGTGACCGCAAAGCCACCACCGCGGCGTTGGCCTTTGAGATGACGTCGCTTTCATAAGTTCCTGTACCTCCAGCAGCAGGGGTTAGTCGCATTCCCGCGACTTTGCAAACACCTTTTACAAGAGGCACGGCTGCAATGGCAGCAGGTTGGATGTCGTAGAGCAGAGCGAGAGGATCAATTTCGGGTAACTGTCCAACGCCTCTGCAAAGAACGATGTTGGCGGGCGGCAAATCTTTCTTTACTCTTTCTTTGTTCACTTGATGGTTCTTCAAAATTTCGTGAAATCGCTTGGTCAACTCGTTTAGGATTTCTGCAGCATTTTTCGCTTCTTCACTGTTGTCTAGGGAGCGGGCTTTCAACACTTTAACCCCAATTTTGTGCGGGTCGGTGTCAGAAACCATGACAGATAGATTTGGGCCACTGAGGCGGAGTATCGCTCGATGTTGAACGGTGTTTTTGAACAGTATGTCTCCAACTTCAGGCGGATCTTTCCGAATCGATTCTTCGACGGCAGCGGCCAGCTTGGCAGCTTCTTCGGTTTCTATTCTCCCAGCCCTTCTGTCTAACACGTTAAAATCGTCGTCAACCGTAGCAAAGTTGCATCTAAACGCCAAGTCGTTGGGCAGAATGTCGACTCCCGATCCGATTGCTTCTAAAGCGCCTCTTCCACTGTAAACGTCCATCACGTCGTAGCCCAGCAACGCAAGATGAGCCGTATCGCTTCCGGGAGGGATACCTGGCGCGATAACGTCTATCATGCCGCAGATTCCCAAGTTGGCTACATGGTTAAGAGAAGGTTTTTGAGCCGCTTCCAAAGGGGTTTTGCCATTCAACTCTTTGAGAGGTACATCGGCCATTCCATCTGCAATAACAAGAACCGCCTTCACGATGATTCACCTTACTCTTTATTCTTCAATCAACATAATTAGAGTTGCTATCCCAGATTCATTTCTGCGAACAACCCATTATTTGAAAAGATGGCTGTGCGCACGCGCAAATAGAAACGCAGGATCCGGGTGGAGACTGAACTGCTGCGCCCGCGCGTGCACCTTCTAGGGGGTTGAGAGGGAGAGGAGCAGAAGCTACCGATGCTTCATCTGCCGAAAGGAGAAGGAAGAAGCAGAGCTGCGCACCCCTCCGAATAAAGAATAAGCTAGCTTCTAGTAGAAATATGTTAAGAAACTCTCTTACATAAGATTTTTATATAAGTGTCTGT
>JBKHJI010000058.1:0-9176 GCA_046538175.1 Bathyarchaeia archaeon
TTTCAATTCCCTTTAATGGGATTTTTGCTTTGCATCAGTTAGGATTGTAGAATGGCTTTCATTCTCTTTTTTAATGGAATTCTCCTTTACGTCAAAATTTTTGTGCCAAAACTCTGTCACAAATTGTAGAATCATGATTGTAACAATCTAGGCGGTAACATTTGAGCTTATGGAAAAACCTGCAAGCAGAAAACCGTAAAAACGAAATAGAACCAAGAACCGAAGAGCTTATCTAGATTTTAAGACAAATTGGCTACTCCGAATCCTCCTGTTTTGTTTTCTCCTATGTTTTGCGTATTCCGCTTACTGCGCCAACATATACATTATCATATACTATTCGTTATCTCTATTCGCCGTCCAGCTTCAAACCCTTTCGGGGATTGTGGTGCAGCCACTCCCTTGAACACAAAGGCTAATCCTATCTGATGTGCAGAATAGGAAATGCTTATGTAGTAGTACGTCGCCTCTATTATAGGAGGTAGCCCACATGGAGAACATCGTGAAAGTAACAAGAAGAGGACAAACCACAATCCCTGTGGAATTCAGGCAGAAGTTTGGAATCAAAAAAGGAGATCAACTGATGGTCGAGGCTACTGAGAAAGGAGTGCTCTTCAAGCCAATCCCCCGACTTGAAGACATGGCAGGCATAGACACAAAGTACGGCAAAGTTGAAGAAATCAAGAAGCACATAGACAAACTCCGCGAGGAATACTAGACTTGAAAGAAGTCTTAGACACAAGATTCTTCGCTGAACACTTCTTTTCCGATCAGTCACAGACAAAGCAGAAAACAACAAGAAGACTGAGAGAACTGGCAAGCAGAAACGAAGGAATAGTGCCCACCATCGTCATCTCTGAAATCATCCAAACAACCTGCGAAAGGAGAGGAAAAGAACTAGCAGAGACTCGCTATTATGCACTTGTGAAGAGCGGACTACAAATCCAACCCTTGACCCCAATTATCGCCAAACTGGCCGGTCTTATCAAATGCCAGCACAAGAACACTCCCATGGGCGACTGCATAATAGCCGCAACCGCCATAACCAACCACGCACGCATACTCTCTGATGACCCACACTACGACACAATAAAAGAAACAAAACGAACATGGATATAGAAAGCTAACAACTTCCTGAAAAACTTCAGTTGAACCACATCCAATTCAAAGGAGTAGCCCACGAGAAATCCTCTCAAACTTCTGTTTGTTAGGCGCCTTATTCTCAACGAATTGGCTTGACTGTTACCCACAAAATACGTATACAAGATTTTTACCGAAAAACTAAACGCCATACATTGTAAACCAAACCGTCAACTTTTCAACGCTAATCCAACCACTCCGAACCCGCCCGTCCTATTCCCTCCAACATTACCATACTCAGCAAATCTTGCCAACATACAAGTCACTTCGTTCCATTCGCTTTCTTTATCCTTCATCTCATAAGTGGCCCAGCCCACAAACCCAGTCGCCTTCTTGTGCTTCATAATTGCCAACTTCGTCCACAATTCATATTCGCCGACACCCATATTCTCACCTAGCCATTCCCTATATGCCATATACTCCTCCTTCCCAAACTGCCTCCCATCACTAAACAAGTTCCAAACTCGCATCAAACCACAGAACACCTTAACCGCATCGGGAAACATCCAGTGATAGCTACTTCCCAAACTCGCAAAATATGAAGGCGTCTTAAAAACCAGCCTAAACCTGTCAACAGCTTGCGCTTCTTTCTCCAAATCCACATAACTCTTGCAATTCACACTTAAAGAAGCAATACGAAAAACCGTATCAAAAACCATTAGGCTATTCTGCTTCTGAAAATAATTAAAAACAAACGTGCTATACTCGTCCTTCAAAAACCTAAACCGGACACGACATGGAAACGTCGGATCCAAAACATAGCCCTTCTCATTTCTTGAAACGCTTTTAAACCTCAAAGGCGTCACACTGTACGGCTTAGAAACATCCAACCTGTGCAACAACCCAGAAGCACTAGGGTCAATTTTTCTAATCACATGCAACAACAACCCCGCGCCACATAACCCGTAAAAAACTGCAAAACCACAGGCTTTTCAGCATACATCTCCAAGCCAACTTCAACCGGCAACACCAATCAACTCCCACTAATGGGATTAAACCACACACAAACCTAAACAAGAACAACCTCCCTTAAAATTTTTGTCTCCACCATCTTTTTGTCGCAAGTTGCCGTTAACAATGCATTATAACAAACGACTCAGCCGCCTCCTAGGCAGTTCGAGTCTTCCAGTGGTTTGAAGACTTCTAGTTAGCTATTTTTTTTGAAAGGTTGCAGAGCTATTTTACGTATTTCATTGGTTGCCTCTTAAACCTCTTCTTACAAGTTAAGCTACAGAAATAGTAGGTTTCACCTTCATACGTAATCTTAAACTTAGACGTCTTCTCATTAAGAACTACACCGCAAACCGGATCTGTAGGCATTATCTTCCCTTAACTCACACTTTTTATGAACCCATAGAAGGTGCTTCTACTTATTATTGTTAATGGCCAAAGCACTTCCAAAAAACTTAAACTAAAATTAGAAGCCACAAATATGAAAGGAGCCACATCAGCATAGACACACGATTCAAAAGGGCTCATACGTTGAATGTAAGATCATCTGACGTGGCGAGTCTCCATATTCCAAGCAGAAAGTTAAACCTTGGCACTTTTTCCATGTACCTCTGATATTTCTCTCCCCACTTCAACAGGTCAAGCTTCTCCTCTTCAACACTGGAACGATAGACACCTAGAAAGACAAGGATGTTGCCAATTACCGAAAGAGGGGTAAACGGAAGCCAGTTGCTTAAGCCAACTGTAACCGAAAGTAGAACAAGCCCGAAGCATAGATTGGCTGGATGTCTCACGATATTATACACTCCCTCAGTCACCAGCATGACGGTCTCGCTTTCCCCTTTCCAGCCACATCCCCCTTTCTTCGCCCGCAAATAAACCGCATATACCATAACTATAAGGCTTATAACAAAAGTAACAATCGCGAGATATACAACAATCTGAGGAAAAAAGATTCTAGGCATCAGAACGAGAACACGCAGGAAAGCTAAGCGTTCAACAAAAGGCGCTAGAGAAGGCACATTCCCCAACACATCCAACACTGCGACTACGACTGGAAGGTAAGGGAGAATAAATCCCAGCGTCATCACGGTATTGCTAACCCGTGAACTGTATTTCCCGTGTTCAAGACCTCGACGGTAAATCTCTTGGTACGCTTCCCCCTCGGTAACCTCTTCTTTCCTTATCTTATCAATCAAATCTTCCACTAATCCTTCTTTCTCGCGTTCTTTTCCCACCAACTTAATCCTCCCCGCTAAGTTGTTTGCTAACAGTTGATACTATTCTGAGCTCTTCTTAAGTTCTGATAAGATGTTATCCAAGAGTAAATCTCTGTTTGCGTCTACGAATAATTGAGCATACCGGTCACTGAAAAAATTCAGTTCTATGAACTCTAACTCCTTCCTTCTGAACAGTTTGCCGTATTTCTTCGTCTGAACCATCGAAGCGTTAACACCCCACTTCCGAAAACTCTTCAGGAATCCCGGTTCCTTGTCTGCACAGGCTGGACAGTATGGAAAATTGATGTTGAATGTGATATGTTGAGATGTGGTTTTGCTTATGCTGCGAACCTTTAGAACCTCCGTCGGTATCTCTTTTAACGGCACATTTCCGACGCCGCAATTAGCGCAGACTTGCGGGATCTGCAGTTTCCAAGGATACCAGGCTATCCTAACCCTCAACCTGTCACCTCATTCTTCTTGTATTTTTCCTTCTTCCGCTTTAATGATCAGATCCGGTTTCTTAGCTGGCTGGTAATAGGTGTGGACCATCTGCTGAGGAAATAACTGTGGTATTTTCTAATAATAGTTATGAACATTGGATTCAGATTCTCGTTTCATAACTTTTAAAACATTCAAAACTGAAACAAATCTTCCACCTATCGAAGCCTGTTTGCTGTGGATACCGATGAAAGCGTCCAGCCACAAGGGATAATCGAAGTAGAGCAGGATAAGTTAGGCTTAGAACTGCAAACTTTGAGACAGAAACTAGCTCTAGGGCAAGAACTGAGCGTAAGGTGGGTTCCTACTGTTCAGGGGAAACTTTCCGGCGAGGTTAAAGGAACTTGCATTTTCATTTACGAAGTGGATGAAGAAAAAGCATTGGAAACGCTGAACACTAGCGTGTCCAGACTTCAGCCAGGGTCAAGCTTCAACTTCTCGAAGAATCGCATACCTCGTCCAGAGACGGGGGAGACCGTTTAAGGGTTACCCACCTCAGGGGCTGGTGTGCTGGTTGTAACCCGCCTTTTGTTCAAGATGGCATTCAGCTAATCGGGCTACCCGCGCCTCATGCAGCTCTTCACAGGCGCCTATTTGCCCTTACACCTTGCAGGACGGCCGTTTCACCGTTTCCATCCAACATCCTTCAGCAACTTGACATGCGTCATTGTCATATTTTGGGATGGACGTTTCGTTTCTGTTCCGTAGCCAGAGTTCTCACCCTACATCCTTGCGGATGTTGCGAGTCTGCACGGTGGGCGGAGTTTCCTCAAGCCTCGTGGGCTCGGAGCCATCCACCAGCTCACCAGCCCTAGAGAAAACATAGTGTAACGGTTTCTCTTAAAGGTTAAACCTTTCGTTAATACGCTTGACTCTTCTTCTTCTCGCCACGTCTTAAACCTTTGAACCTCAATTTCGCCGTCAAAATTTTCTCTGTGGCGAACAGTTTTGCAGCTATGTAGAGCAAAGCAACTGTGAAGAGCGTCACGTAGATAACGCCGAAAATTGCCATCACATAGTCTCCTGTGAGAGTAGCTTGGGCTGCCAACATCGGATGAGTATAAGGAAGGGCGATTAGAACTATTCTAGCTGTCAAGGGTAGGGAATTAAAGTCGGTGAACATGATGACAAACATTGGCAGCATGATGATGAGATACAAGTATCCCACGACTGATTGGGCTCCTCTCACATCTCCTGAAAAAGCAGACACAATTATCGCTAAGGCGAGAGCTGAAAGCAGAGATACAAAAACCGATGCGCCGAGAAGAACATAGCCTAAAGGCGTAGGCGCCAAACCGATGGCTGCAAGATCTATGCCGACTCCCATGTCGCCTAACATCGTGAAGGAGCCCAGGTAATAGTTGAAACCTATCAAAAGTGCAACTGCACCTACAGCAGCTACGATGATTGATCCGCCTAGCTTCCCAGCTAGAATTGTAAACCTGTCAATGGGCAAACTCAACAAGGTTTCAAGAGTTTTTTCTTCTTTTTCCGACGCTACAGAAGTGGCTGCGATCTGCATAGAGAAAACGAGCAATATACTTATAGTCAAGGGTAAAGCGAAAACTTGCGAGTAGATGATTCCGAAAAGCACGTTAGGAGAAACATCGGCGGGTTCACCTTTAATGATTGACTTTGACACTGTCTGAAAAGGATCTGGAGCCAATATTCTTTTGAAAGCCTGCAGATATCCAACAACAATCTGGCTCCCAGCGGTCTCACCGATTCCGCCGGCACCTGAAAAAACACTGTAGACCTCCACCATAACCGTTTGGTTTCCTTGCGATATGTGTTCTGTGAAACCCGAAGGAATCATTATCAAATCAGTCGCGTTCGTTTCGGATTGCAGAAATTTTACTGCCTCGCTTATATTTGAGGCGTCAATAGGGACAAGTTCAACACCAAAATCTTGGAGGAAACTCTTCAATTCCTCTGCCATAACATCGCCGTCAAAGTCTACAACTCCCACCTGCAATCTTTGAAGACGCTCCTGCGTCGACTCCATAGAACCTCTTATAACCAACCCCAAAACGGGAAGCATCACCAACGGAACAACAATCATCCCGATGAGTATCTTAGGGTCACGCAGCAACTCCTTAAGCTCCTTTATCAAAACATTCATTAAATCTCTAGGCAATACCAACCACCTTTGCGAAAGCTTCTTCCAAATTCTCAACCTTACTATCCGACTTGAGCTTTTCCGGCGTGCCTTCTGCAACAATCTTTCCATGATCGATCAGCGCAACTCTGTCACACAAATATTCGACCTCCAACATGTTGTGGCTAGAAAGCAAAACAGTAACATCGTGTTTCTCCACATATTTCTTTATCACATCTCTCACGTGAACCGAATGGAGAACATCTAAGCCGCTTGTAGGTTCGTCTAAGATAGCTAACTTGGGCTTCGTCATCAACGCTCGAGCTACCAGAAGCCGCCGTTTCATGCCCTTACTATAAGTTTTAATCTTATCACGCAGCCGGCGGCCAAGCCCCGAAATCTCCTCAGCGCTTCTCACCATCTCTGCGAGGTCTCCACTACTTTTCGAGCTAAACTTGGCCATGAACCTTAGATATTCATCCCCCGAAAGGTTCTTGTAAGCTCCTGCCTCTTCTGGGAGATAGGTGATAAACTTGCGAACTTCAGAAGCCTGCTTAACCACATCATGATTATACACTTTCGCAGATCCCGAAGTGGGCAAAATCAACGTGGCAATAATTCTGAGCGCCGTGGTTTTTCCAGCGCCGTTAGGACCAATAAGCCCAAAAATCTCGCCAGCCTTGATTGTGAAGCTCAAACCGTCCAAAGCCTTAATGTCGCCGAAAAATTTTAACATGTTTTTAGCTTCCACAGCAAAACTCATATTGCCACTACCAAGCGAATTCCATAACAAAACTAGTCTTAAAAACCTAATGCTTACAAAACCCGAAAACTTGACCTCTATTAATTGATCACATGATACAAGTTTACTCCCAACGCTATACACTGTATCAAAGTATGCCCAAGTTTTCCTTGACCGTCGTCAAAACCACATGGGTGTTCGTACGCTCCACCAAAGGCAACGAAAGCAACCGCTTAGTAAAGGCACTTAACTCTTCGCGGTTACGAAACTTAGCAATGACAAAGGCATCTGTCTCCCCAGTTACGTCATACACGCAACAGACACTAGGCCACTTGGCAACCTCTTGCTCCATCTCCAAAAGCTTACCTTTAGACACCACAATCTCAGTCACAACCGTCAACTCATAACCAAGCTTCTCATGATCCAAAACTACAGAATATCCCTTAACGGTCCCCGCCTGCTCCATCCGTTTTATTCTTCCCAACACGGTTCCCACAGAAACCCCGAGGCGTCTTGCAATCTGCCGGCTCGAAAGTCTCGCATCCTTCAACAACAACTCCAAGATTTTGACATCTGTTTTATCCATCACCCAATCACCTCTCTAACCGTTTACAAATACACAGCTACGCAAGTTACTAATAAAACGTTTGTCCAGAAAAATTCTGAAAAAAGTTAAATGCTTCCATGAGAGATCAAATTCGTCGAACAATTGGAGCTGAAACCACAGTGGCTTTCAAAGAAGACGTACAAAACTGCATCGAAACTTTGAGTGAACACAAAACGCAATACGTAATTCTCTACTTCACAGATCTCTTGGGAAACTTCAGAGGGAGAACAATCCCAGCCGCCGAAATGGAAAAAGCACTTTTCTACGGTGTTGGATTCGACGGCTCAAGCATCCACGGCATTTCACCTATAGAAAGAAGCGACATGGTGATGCAGCCCGACCCAGCAACGTTGACCCAGCTGCCCCACAACATATATGACCACAAAGTTGCCACGACGATATGCAAAATCAAATGGCCCAACGGCAATCTCCACGTAGGCGATTCTCGATACATGCTCCAAGAATACACCCATAAACTGGAAAAATCCGGCTACATCCCCACCGCAGCAGCAGAACTCGAATTCTATTTAGTCAAAACACAAAACAACATCGTAGAACCAGCAGAAAACCACATCAACGAAAACCCCCGCTACTTCGACATCCTTCCAGGCCGAGACCTAACAGAACAATATCGCATGGATTTATGCGACGCACTTTCAGAAATCGGAATGAAAATCGAACGGCAACATCACGAAGCAGGCTCTGCCCAAAATGAAATCACTTTCAAATACGCAAACCCAACAGCCACGGCAGACAATATAATAAAATACAAGTACATGTCCAAAGCTATTGCCCACAAAAAATACGGATGGACAGCGACGTATATGCCTAAACCCTGGAAAAACAAAGCTGGAAACGGCATGCACATCCACGTCAGCTTATTTAGTGAAGAGTCAAACCTGTTTCACGACGAAGATGGCTACGCACAAATCAGCCAAACATGCCACTACTTCATCGGTGGACTGTTAACGCACGCAAAAGCCATAGCCGCAATTGTAGCGCCTACCGTGAACAGTTACAAGCGCTTGTCGCCAGGCTATGAAGCTCCAGTTTACCTAGCGTGGAGCAAAAGCAACCGATCAGCGCTTATACGGATACCTGAAAACTTCCAAGGCGAAGAAAACGAGACAAGAATCGAATTCAGATGCCCAGACCCTCTCTGCAATCCTTACCTGGCATATTTAGTGCTGCTTGAAGCAGGAATGGATGGAATACGCCGAAAAATCGAACCCGGCGATCCGCTGGAAGCAAATGCTTATCACCTAACCGAAGCCAAACGCCGAAAATTAAGCATAGACAAACTACCAACCTCGCTAAAAGAAGCATTAGACGAATGGAACAACGACGACATATGCATAAAAGCCCTAGGAAAAGAAAACGCACAAACTTACACCGAACTGAAAACAAAAGAATGGAAAGAATACGAAGCCCACATGCCCTCAGACACAACAGAAATCACAAACTGGGAAATCGAGAAATACCTTTTCGCCTAAGACCTAAAACCCAGAACCACAACAGTAAAGTAAACAACCACGTTCCTCACTACTCACAAAACAGGAATCACACAAGCATGCACACAGATACAATCCTAGTTCTAGACTTCGGCGGACAGTACTGCCACTTAATAGCTCGACGAGTGAGAGAAAACAACGTCTACTCAGAAATAGTTTCTCACGACATCGCCCCCGAAGAAATAAAACTGTGGCAAAAAAGGTTCAATGTAAAAGGCCTAATTCTGTCCGGAGGTCCCCTAAGCGTTTTCGACCCAGATGCACCAAAAATCAATCCCCGCATATTAGACTCAAATCTGCCTGTGCTGGGATTATGCTACGGACATCAACTAATAGCCCAAATCGCCGGAGGCACTGTCAAACCAGCAAAGAAGAGAGAGTTCGGCATCGCCTACGCAACTATAGACAA
>JBKHJI010000008.1:0-36693 GCA_046538175.1 Bathyarchaeia archaeon
AAGATAAAGCTGGAGTCAGACTGCCATATTTACGGCGAGGTTCAGTATACTGAAACCTTGGAGACTGAAAGAGGGGTAACCTTCGCAAAAACGCCCCAAAAAACTGACAAACTACCTGATATTTAACAAAAAAGTCTCAAAAGAAGAGAGACTCTACGAGTCCCATGCACGCTCGTTATATCTGTTTCTGTTTCAGGTATGGAACGGCACGCAAAATCACCTTGGTTATAGGTAATGCTACTGTTGCGCCTACGACCATTTGGCCAATGTTGATTGGAATTTCCAATATAGCTACCACTTCTATGCTGAAGAGTGGATAGATAATGAACATTTGATACAGAAAGTATCCTAGAACCATAACAATTCCGCCGCTACTCACAGAAAAAATTATCCATCCGAACTCTGGGTCTGCCAGAAGACCTAGCATAGGCATAGCAAAAGCAGCCACGACACCCAGAAATAACCAAAACTCAACTGGGATATAGAGCATTAAGAGGCTCGAGCCCAAAGTGAGCTCTACTTCGCCGCTATAGTAGGTCGTTCCAATCCAACCTAGTAAGAAACCAATGGTTATTCCCAAAATAACCGTCAAAAGTCTCCAGTAAAGCTTAGAGCCGAATTTCGGACTTCTTTTTATGAGGATGCCTACCACAGCGCCTTCGCAAGCTTTTATAACAAGAGTACCCGGCGCATACACCCAATAGCCCAGAAGCAGATCTGCCAAAGCAGAACCAACGCCTCCAGCAAAAGCCCCAACAAATGGCCCAAAGAGAATCGCTGAAAGGAAAATCACTGATTCTCCTATATTGAAATAGCCATATGTTGCTGGAACGTATATAGAAATTGTCATGGTTGCAACGCATACAAGCGCTGTGAACACGGCAGTGACTACAAGTGTTAACGGCGATAATATTTTTTCTTCAGTCATTCCAAACCCTGATCAGAATGTGACAACTGGTAATATATTAGCTTAAACATCTATTCACGCACAAAACTGGTTTTGGTATGGCTTAAAAACTCTAGCGAGGTATTACTCTCATTATTGGAAAGGCGAACGATATGAAGCTTCCCGCTGGAAAGGTTCCACCAAAAATCTTAGAGGAAATTGTTTTCAGTCATCTAGGAGCCAAACGTAGCGAAGTCACTGTTGGGCCATCTTATGGTATGGACGGAGCAGTTGTTGATGTCGGAAGCAAATCCATCGTCACATCTATGGACCCCATTACAGGCGCCCTGGAAAGAATAGGGTGGATCGCACTAAACATAAATGCAAATGACGTAGCCACCTTCGGCATACAACCAGCCTTCTTCTCTTCCTGCCTTTTACTGCCTGAAGATTCAACAGAAGAGACTGTGAAAACTATATGTGGACAGATACATCTAGGTGCCAAAAAACTCAGTATGGCCGTGATAGGTGGACATTCGGAAACTACACCCAAGCTTCCATTTCCAATAGTCGTCGGCTGTTGCATGGGCATTACAAATAAGGGGCACTACGTTACAGCGAAGGACGCTAAAGCTGGCAATTTGCTGATACTCACAAAATCTGCGGGGCTAGAAGGTACAGCCATACTGGCCGCTGATAGACACGCCATACTTGCGACAAAGATTGAAGCATCAACTTTGAAAAAAGCTGAAAAATTTTTCAATCATATAAGCATTGTAAAAGAAGCCACATTGGCCTTCAAGACAGGCTATGTAACGGCGATGCATGACCCGACAGAAGGCGGAATCGCTGGGGGCATACACGAATTAGCCGACGCGTCAAAACTTGGTTTCAAAGTTTATGAAGATAAAATTAGAATCGCCGAAGAAACGCTGAAAATATGTGACTTCTTCCAGATCGATCCACTTCAGCTTATTGCCTCTGGAAGTTTGATGATTGCTGTGGAAAAAGGCTGTGGCGAGAAAGTGGTGGAAGTTTTAGAGGGAAACAAGATTGCCGCGGCGGTTATAGGTGAGCTTTTGTCTTCTCCGAAGAAACGGTTTATAATACGTAGAGACGGCGAGGTGGAGGATTT
This sequence comes from Bathyarchaeia archaeon, assembly GCA_046538175.1. Taxonomy (GTDB): domain Archaea; phylum Thermoproteota; class Bathyarchaeia; order Bathyarchaeales; family SOJC01; genus JBKHJI01. The sequence continues at coordinate 2,022 of JBKHJI010000008.1, forward strand.
GGTTCGGCCATTGTCGGATCATCTTTGGCTAGCTTTAAAGAAGAAACGGTCAACTTGCTCTTCTATTAAGGGGTTTTCTTCAAGAATTTGAAGGCTTTTCTAGGTCTTTTTAGTCTTTTGATCCTTTCAAAAGGTCGTTTGTAAACAAAATAGTTTTTGGTGTTTCTGTATATTTCTAAGGCTATGTTTTCTTGGTGGGCGTGGACCACGCTGAAAGCAGGGTCCAACACGATTTTATATCCTCTGGAAACCATTTCCAAACTCCAATCATAATCTTCTCCGCCTAGTTTCTCGGTTTCTGGAATTAGATTTAACAAATTCTCGTCGAAAGGATACTCTCTCCATCTTGACTTTCTAATAATACAGTTGATCGTAGTGAATAAAACGGTTCCCTGTACCGATTTTTCAATAAAGTGGAAGACTTGCTTTATTGTTCCTTTTTTTGTAGGAAAATAATATCCGCTTACGCCGGCGATTTCTTCATCTTCAAAATGGTGTAATCCTTTTTCCAGCCAATGCAGTGATATTGGCAGTGAATGCCCGTTTGTTATGCAAACCAGTTCTTCTTTGGATGAAGCGACACCCAGGTTCGTAGAGTATGGGTGGGAAAACTCTTCATGTTTTAGGGTTACCAGTTTAGTGTTTTGGTAGGGTTCCAGACGTTTAGTAACGTAATTTGTCTCGTTTTCACTGTTGGAATCCATGACAACCAATATTTCTGAAGGGCTAACTGTTTGCTGTAATAGGCAGTCTAGGACGCCGTTAAACAGTTTTTCTCGGCCTGCGCATCTGACTACAACTGAGACCGGCATTTCATCCCTTCCACCTAGAACTGTTTCCACCATCTCTACATCTCGGCACTTTTTTGTATGTTTAATGAAAAGTCTTCGAATACTTGTTATATATTTAGCTATCTCATAACTAAGAGTTTTTGTCTCTGCCTCTAGTTATGATTTGACTTTCGGTTTATTGATAAATTGTTAACTGTTTCCCTTTGTTTTCCAGGGAGGATTTGGCTCGGCCATTGTCGGATCATCTTTGGCTAGCTTTAAAGAAGAAACGGTCAACTTGCTCTTCTATTAAGGGGTTTTCTTCAAGAATTTGAAGGCTTTTCTAGGTCTTTTTAGTCTTTTGATCCTTTCAAAAGGTCGTTTGTAAACAAAATAGTTTTTGGTGTTTCTGTATATTTCTAAGGCTATGTTTTCTTGGTGGGCGTGGACCACGCTGAAAGCAGGGTCCAACACGATTTTATATCCTCTGGAAACCATTTCCAAACTCCAATCATAATCTTCTCCGCCTAGTTTCTCGGTTTCTGGAATTAGATTTAACAAATTCTCGTCGAAAGGATACTCTCTCCATCTTGACTTTCTAATAATACAGTTGATCGTAGTGAATAAAACGGTTCCCTGTACCGATTTTTCAATAAAGTGGAAGACTTGCTTTATTGTTCCTTTTTTTGTAGGAAAATAATATCCGCTTACGCCGGCGATTTCTTCATCTTCAAAATGGTGTAATCCTTTTTCCAGCCAATGCAGTGATATTGGCAGTGAATGCCCGTTTGTTATGCAAACCAGTTCTTCTTTGGATGAAGCGACACCCAGGTTCGTAGAGTATGGGTGGGAAAACTCTTCATGTTTTAGGGTTACCAGTTTAGTGTTTTGGTAGGGTTCCAGACGTTTAGTAACGTAATTTGTCTCGTTTTCACTGTTGGAATCCATGACAACCAATATTTCTGAAGGGCTAACTGTTTGCTGTAATAGGCAGTCTAGGACGCCGTTAAACAGTTTTTCTCGGCCTGCGCATCTGACTACAACTGAGACCGGCATTTCATCCCTTCCACCTAGAACTGTTTCCACCATCTCTACATCTCGGCACCTCTATAATATAAAGAACAAAATATTAGTTGTTTTTCCATCTCGTACACCTACGGGTCAGAAGGTATCTGAATGTCCTTGATTGCTTCTCGTTGCACATATATGTCGTGGGGCCTCCTCTTTTTTCGAACATTTTCCCCGTAACTCTTTCAAACAGCTTCAGAATTGTTAGGTTTCTCAGTACTGATCAAACTTCTAATTCCCAAATCGCACTCACATCAGGTTTTATAAATCTTCTAGCTTTCTTGAACTCCCTTTTAAATAAGGTGACATCAATGTCCATAAACAAAAACCATCTTCTATCCACCAGGCATGTAGCTTTCTGTGTTGCTTTGCCCCTCTGTTCAACAATATACAATAACACTTGTCAATCAACAAAATGCTTATAACATTTGTGCTTAAATAATCCTGCAGTTTGTTAACCTTTCCAGGAAGCGCTTCAAATGAGGCTATCGATTCCCAAAGTTCTCGGCTTATTCAAACGTTCCCTCGTCTTCAACAAACCCCATCACGTACAGTGGCTGGTCACAAACCGCTGTAACTATCGTTGCAGAAGTTGCGATGTTTGGCGAAAGCAGAAAGCTGTGGAAGAACTTCCCACAGAAAAGATAAAAGCTGGTCTAGACGTTCTCCACAAACTGGGGGTAATGGAAATTGTTCTCTCCGGCGGGAATCCTCTTTTACGTGAAGACATAGGAGAAATAATAAAGTATGCCTCCCGATACTTCCTTACCACAATTTATGATAATGGAAGTCAGGCTGCCAAAAAAGTGGATGCTTTACGAAAAGCTGATTTCGTCGCCATATCCCTCGACACGTTGAATGAGGAAAAATACGACTATTTGAAAGGCGTTCACGGTGCTTGGAAAAACGCGATTAATGCAGTTCAAACGCTGTATGATCAAGGAATTACTGTAGGAGTGTCTCCTACTATTTCCCAATCGAATGTGTATGAAATTCTAGACTTCACAGAGCACTTCACTGCCAAAGGAATTCCGGTGCTTTATTGTTTATATCAGCACGATGCGATTACGCATCCGATGTTTCAAATAGGCAAAAAAAATGAAGAACTGGAAATAATGGACAGCAAAGGCTTTGTGAAGGTCTGCGACGCACTAATCGAAAAGAAGAAAAACCATCAAGGCATATTCATAACTAGAAAGACATTAGACACTTTAAAATCGTTGTATCTGAATGGGCAAAGAACTTGGGAATGCAAAGCACTTCAATCCTTCTTCGTGATAGACCCCATGGGAAGAATAGCTGGCTGCCATCTTCAAGAGCCTGTGGCAACTGTTTTTGATTTGCCTAAAGTGTGGAATAGTCAAAGATTCGAAAATTTAAGAAAAACCTACAGTAAATGCAACAAATGCTCGTACATGTGTTACATGTTCTACTCTCTACATGCAGATGTTCGCGGCAACATTGAAATAGTGAAAGATCAGTGGAGAAACGCTAAAGCTATACTTGTATCCTAAATAATCTAAACATTTGAATGTTTGCCAAGTCTAGAGTGAATAAGAACTGCTATAGTTGCACGTCATGTTCTAACTTTCCTCTTTATTTGAGGTAGTAATTCTTCAACCAATCGCTTGATTCCAAAAGTTGAGAGGCGATAACCCGCCTCTGTCTTCACCACCAAGCCTTCACGGCACAACTCGCCAAGTCTAGTGGCTGTAATTTTTCGGTTTTTCCCTAGGCATTCACGCAGCTTATCCTTTGACAGCCAATCTCTGCCTAAAACGCCCAACCGGTTACCTGCATATGTTGCCAGTAACATTAAGAGCATATTTTCACTATCAGTCAATTTCTGCTTCGAAACCAAAATTACAGCTTCCTCCTCGGTCACGGCTATCAAATCCCTACAAGCCTCTATGACCTTATGCAAATCCGTAGTCAAAACTATCCCTTGTAAAGCATCAAAATGCCGAACCGTTTGGCCGAAAAACCGGTTAACAGCTATCCAAACTTCGTCAACAGTACCCGTAAACGTTTCTTCAACATCCCTATATTTGATCTGCACTGTTATGGTCAAACCTCTAAGTTGCCTCCCTCAATTTAGGCACAATCTCTTCTTCAACCCACTTCTCTCCTTGGCTAGTCAACTTGTACTCTGGGCGTCCGGGATCTGGCTTGAAGACTAGCCCTCGTTTTGTCATTTCATTTAGCCTTGCAGGTACCATCGATTTTACTCCACTTGATTGCAGCAAACGGTCAATCTGTGTGGCTGTATTAGTTTTTTCTTGTGAGGCATATAGAATTAGCCCAATTGCTTCGTAATGTGTGAATTTACTCTGCGATGTGATCACTGGGCCTTCTGTGGTGAATTCTACAATACCCCCTAACTGTGCTCGAAGAGGCGGCGTCAATTTTGAAGAAACCAAGCCACCAATTTTTTCCATAAATTCAGGCGGCATATCTCTTAACATATCTAATATTTCTTTGGCGCTATCACCTTCTATAACTATCTCGCCAAAAGAAGTTTTTACCTGAATTCTCAAATGCCCCGGCAAAGTCAATCAGCCCTTTTCTCTGCTAATATATAAACGTAGCCTGCGTCGGTCTTCCACCGTCGTACCTTCCCTTTTTTCACAAGCCACGACAGTACGCCAGAAAGAGTGGTGGAAGGATAATGCAACGCATTTGCCTTCAAAGCCTCAACAATCTCAGGCATTGTCCTAGGCTTCCACGCTCCCCATTCGGTTTCGAGAAGCTTCAATACTGCTTGACTACAGTTCTTCGCCTTCTTAATCGAAGGATACATCTTAGACGGCACAGCAGTCGAAGGAGACAATCGTACCGATACAGGTGCTTTTTCAGCAACAGCGGCAACTTTGGGGTTCATATGAGTGAATGCTTTAGAGATATTCTCCATGAGTTTCGGCAAGTCTTTAATTGCCTTTAAGACCTCTTTTTGTGTTCCTGAAATTTCAACTTCATTTTGGTTCATCTTGATACGAAACGAAAATGGCATGCAACGTCAAACCTCACAATAGCAGAGTGATATTAGGCAGATATTATAAAATCTTTCACTGTTCACACCAAAATTCTATATTCTTCACTCACGCAGTAATAGAAAAACCTAACGCGTTGCCGCTGCCTCCTCATGCAGTTAAGTCGCGGCCTGCAATAAAAAGCACACAGTTGTTATATATTCCGAATTCACAAATGTTATTTATCCAGTTGGTTGTAAAACCAAAAACACCACTTAAACAGGAAGAATAAAATTGAAGAAAGCATCCAATGCGTATGTAATTGATCTAACAAAAATCGACGGCGACGGAGATTTCCCTTGCCCAACATGCGGAGCGGTAATTTCGCCTGAGGATGAAACTGAAACCATATACGTCATCCAAGAAGTCAAAATGAAGAAAGATGAACAACTGGAAGAACTTGTGATAAAATGTAATAGATGCGAAAGTATTATCCACGTAACTGGATTCACGCCTTTTTAGGAGACTATTTCTTTTCTACGAACTTCTTCTTGGAAATAGATCGTTCCACCCATCTGAAGCTTATGATGAAAACAAGCCACACGATTAACCCGTAGAAAACCCCATTTATTACTGCACTTAAAAATGAAGCTAGCACATCTGAGGCTTTAAGCAGGAGGTAAATCATGTTACCAGGAAATAGCGGAGAGGGAATAGCAAGCGATGACACTAGAAAGATCGCGAAGAACACTAAGTACACAGTCAAACCTCGCATCGCATTTCCACACGTTATAGAGCATTTATTTTGGGGATGTATCCCCCCTAATTATATCCGATATAGCGATATTTAATAAACCTTTCTTAGACGCCCAACTTACTATAGATCAGCAAAACCTAAAAACTAATTTCCCCTGAAAGCCCTCTACACAATACGAGTGCGAAACAGTTGGCACGCCTCAAAAAAGTTAAAATCGAATACATAGGATCTGTAAAACGCGCATCGCCTAATGAAAATGTTAAAGACAAGAATTTGATTTCAAAAATCGTACTCAGAGGAGAGCTTGCTGAAGCTTTAGATGGAATCGAAGACTATTCGCACATATTTGTTATCTTTTGGTTGCACAAAGTTTCAGATGGCGAAAAACTCATCATGAAAGTGCATCCTCAAGCGAAATTGGAGCTACCCTTAACAGGGATCTTTGCTACGAGAACTCCGAATCGCCCTAATCCTGTTGGTTTGACTTTAGTGAGACTCTTAAAACGTGATGGCGAGACTCTTTGGGTAAAAGGCCTCGATGCCTTCGATGGCACTCCTGTTTTAGACATCAAGCCCTACTATGGTGAAGATATCTCGGAGGACATCAGGGTTCCACGATGGATGACAAGAATGAGATAGGGCTTATTTCGCCTTCTTGAGTTGTTCCAAAATATACGGCTATCTAGTGTGGTGTGATGGTGTACTAGCTGTTTCTTTCGGTGGCTCTACCTATCTTCGGTGAAAGAATATGAAAATGGCTGATGTTTGAAAACGAGGGGTCTTTAATCAAGAAATTTCAAGTTTTGTGAACGAGCGAGAATCTTTAATGATTCTAAGGAGGCTACCACCTTGAGCTCTCTCATTGGTGCTTGTCGGATGCTGCTGTTCTAAGAAACCAAAACTGCTTAGTTTGAAGTTGAACGAAAGAAAACAATGGCTTCAATGAAGCGACAAAGAACTTGCCTATTCCGCCTAAAAATTTCTCATCCTTTTTTTAGTTAGGTATCCAAGAATCTCTTTTCGTTCATAGATCAATCATGCCAATAATCGTTAAAAAAGAAAGGTCGTCAGTTGTTAATTTTTCACTTCAACACGGATTTCTTCCCAATTCTCTTTTATATCTCTAAGCGAAGTCACAACCCCTATTAACACTCCGCTGAAAACCTTCTTAACAAATTCGTTAAGTACAATCTCCTTTTCATCAACAAACAATTTCACATCCATGCAAAATCACCTCAACATGTGAATTAAGCCCCAGTCCCTAATAACTCTGAGTCGAAAATTCAAGGATCGTTCCTCGACAAGGCCTGAAAAATCGTAACAAACATTAGCGAACGTTCTCGTGCACACAAGGCTGGTTCTTGAGAAATCAGAGTAAAAGGAAATCTGTAAGGAGCGTCTTGAGCAAAGTTTATATTTTTGTTGAAAATTGCATACTCTAGAATTTGTCATTAAGGAGCAGAGAAAAATGGCTTATTTGACTACTCAAGGCGGACAACCAATATTGATCCTTAAAGAAGGAACTGGCCGGAGACGTGGACGTGAAGCGCAAAGAAACAACATAATGGCCGCACGAATAATAGGTGAAGTGCTACGAACCACTTTGGGACCCCGCGGAATGGACAAAATGCTTATCGACTCTCTGGGGGACATAACGATCACCAACGACGGCGCAGCAATTCTCGATGAAGTTGAAGTTGAACATCCAGCAGCAAAGATGATGGTAGAGGTTGCCAAAACACAAGACGACATGGTGGGCGACGGCACCACCACAGCTGTAGTCTTAGCTGGCGAACTTCTTAAACGTGCTGAGGAGCTCTTAGAACAAAATATTCATCCGTTAATAGTGGTGAGCGGTTACCGCAAAGCAGCGCAGAAGACAGATGACCTTCTCGACAAGATAGCTCTTCCAGTAGACATAGAGGATCGTGCAACACTACGAAAAGTTGCCCTAACTAGTATGGGAAGTAAAGCAGTCGGCGCCGCAAAAGAAACATTGGCAGACATCGCCATTGACGCAGTGAAGCAGATTGCCGAAAAACGTGGTGACAGATGGATAGCCGACATTGACAACATCCAAGTCACCAAAAAAGAAGGAAAGAGCCTTTTCGACAGCCAATTGATCAAAGGTATAATAATTGATAAAGAAGTTGTCCACGCAGGAATGCCAAAAAACGTGAAAAACGCTAAAATCGCCCTTCTCGATTGCCCTCTTGAAGTGGAAAAAACTGAGTTCAGCGCCGAAATACGAATCAAAGACCCAACGCAGATGCAAGCCTTCCTCGATCAAGAAACACACATACTTGAAGAGATGGTGAACAAGATAGTTGCTTCTGGCGCCAATGTGGTTTTCTGCCAGAAAGGAATTGACGACATGGCGCAACACTTCTTAGCCAAAAAAGGAATACTATCTGCTAGAAGGGTAAAACAGTCAGATATAGAGAAACTAACTAGAGCAACTGGCGGAAAAACAGTCTCAAACTTGGAAGACCTCACCTTAAAAGACTTGGGAGAAGCTGGTCTAGTAGAAGAGCGCAAAGTCGGCGACGACAAGATGATTTTCGTAGAGAAATGCAAAAAGCCACACTCGGTGGCCATTCTGATCCGTGCTGGTTTGGAACGTATGGTCGACGAAGCTGAACGTGCCATGAATGACGCTCTTTCGGTGGTTTCAGACGTCATCGAAAACAACAAGGTAGTTCCAGGCGGCGGTGCCATCGAAGCTGAAATAGCAAAAGAAATCCGCGAATATGCCACAAAAGTCGGTGGAAGAGAACAACTAGCCATAGAAGCCTTCGCAGAGTCGCTGGAAATTGTACCCAAAACCTTAGCCGAAAACGCGGGATTAGAGTCCATAGACATCTTGGTGGGTCTGAGAGCTGCGCATGAAAAGCCAAAAGGTCATCTTATGGGCGTAAACGTTTTCACAGGCAAGATTGCCGACATGGAACGCAACGGTGTAATAGAACCTATGACCGTGAAAGAACAAGCAGTAAAGTCAGCTACCGAAGCCGCATCCATGATACTGCGCATAGACGACGTGATCGCAGCTACAAAGCCAAAAGAAGCAGGCAAAGGCCCGGGTGGAATGCCTGAAGGCGAAGACGAATACTAGTCCCTCCTTTTTTTCCCCTTTTTAATACGTAGCAACGAAAAAATGCTTGATAGTATTGTCGGCGTCAATAATCTAGTCTTGACTTTAGAAGCTAAGCGTTACCATGGAAACTTTTCATTCTATGTAAGAGTTCTGCTAGTTCTTTCTCTGTTTCCTGTCTTCTCCTAGTCAAGAATTCTAATTCCTCGAATATTTCCTCTAACCATGTTTTTATGGCATGTCTGCTTTCGTCGTTGGTCATTTCAGCGAGATATTGTGAAACGTCTTGAGGGGCACGTTTTTTTAGTAAACGTAGTGGATAGTCAATTCGATGAGATTTTGAAAACGGGAAGAAGTGTCTGGTTGATCGTGGGCTCATCAGCCTTCCTTCTAGCCCAGCTGTAATCACCTTTTCAACGGTTATCTCTTTATCGTGGCCATTTAAGTAGCGATGTATTCGTCTTCTTCCGACCCGAATTTTTGGGTTGTCACGAGCAGCAATAGGTATTACAGGCGCCAGAGTGTAGCCTAGGATTTTGAGTGAAAGCCATCGATGCATTCCATCTAGAATCACATGGGTTCTTTCGTCTACTATTATGGGACACTTCAGCACTCCGTCTCTTTGAATCTCTTCTATAAGCATGTCTAAATATAATGGCGAGCCTTTTTCGTGAGGTTTCATATCGTCAATTGGTAATAGAACTATCTTCAGATTTGCTTTCTGAGCTAAAATAGTTGTAGTCATCGGCTTTCCGCCGTTTAACCGCTGACGGTTTTGATTTCAATTTTCTCAGGCGCATAGTCTACCAGTTGGCCGGCGAGGAATTGTTCATAAGCTAGTAGGTCAAGCAAACCGTGTCCACTGTAACTCATAGCTATCACCTTCTTTTGTCTCAGTTTTTTGCATTTTAGCGCCTCATCTAAAACGTATTTTAGACTGTGTGCAGTTTCAGGCGCTATCAATAGACCTTCTGTTTGAGCTAGGATTTTAGCTGCTTCGAAAACTTCAGTTTGTCCATATGCTATTGAATGTATATAGTCTTTGTTTATCAAGTATGAAATCAAAGGCGCCATTCCATGATATCGCAAGCCTCCTGCATGAATGGGTGGGCACGAATATGTGTGGCCGATGGTTAACATTTTGAGAAGAGGTGTCATTTCGGCAGTGTCTCCATAATCGTACGTGTAAATGCCCTGTGTTGTATGCGGCACGGCCTTGGATTCGCAAGCTACAAACTCTGTATGGGAACTTCCCTTCAATTTGTCCATCATAAAGGGGAAACAAAAGCCTGAATAGTTTGAGCCTCCGCCGATGCAGCCGCAAACCACGTCGGGATATGTGTCTGCAAGTTCAAATTGTTTTTTCGCTTCTAAGCCTATTATTGTCTGGTGCATTAAAACATGGTTTAGCACCGAGCCTAGAGAATATCGCGTGTCTTCTCGAGTAAGGGTGTCTTCGATTGCTTCGCTTATGGCTATGCCTAACGTTCCGTTATTGTTGGGGTTTTCTTCGAGAAGTTTTCGGCCGAATTTTGTCTGATCGCTTGGCGATGGGAAAATCTCGGCTCCATACAACTGTGCCATAGTTCTTCTCCCCGGCTTTTGGTTGTAGCTTATTCTGACCATGAAAATTCGGCATTTTAATTCAAGAAGGGAGCATGCTAACGCCAAAGCTGTGCCCCATTGGCCGGCTCCTGTTTCGGTGACGAGCCTTTGGATTCCTTGCTTTTTGTTGTAATATGCTTGTGCAATGGCCGTGTTGGTTTTGTGGCTTCCGGTGGGACTAAATTGTTCGAATTTGAAGAATATTTGCGCTGGAGTTTTCAAGTATTTTTCCAGTCTGCGTGCACGGTAAAGCGGCGTTGGACGGGGGAGCCTCAGATAAGCTTCCAACACTTCGTCAGGTATATTGACGTAACGTTCCGTGGAGACTTCTTGTCTTATCAGTTCTTTTGCGAATATTCTCTCGAGGAGTGCAGGGTTTATGGGTTCTAATGTAGAGGGATCTAAAGGGGGTGGTAGCTGTTCTGGGAGGTCTGCTTGAATGTTGTACCACGATGTGGGGATTTCGTCTGGACTTAAAACAATGTGGTGGTCGGCGGTGTTGTTTTTAACGGTCATTTTAGTTCTCCTATGAACAGTTTAGTGCGTAGTTGTTCATTAATATTCAAGAGTGTTCGCAGGAGCATATTTATACTTTATTGCACAAAAATGTACATTAGGAAACCGGAAACATGTGGAACGCCGTGAAAAAATACTTCGAAAGCCACCCTGAAAGGCTCAAAGTAGCCAGAGTCCTCATAGAAAACGGGCTAAGCATAAAAAATAGCAGAATCTACGTCAACGAAATCGAAATTCCACCAGTAAGAATAGCGCGAGTTGCCGAAGTAGACCGACGAACAGTAAAAGAAACATTGAACGCCATAAAAGCCAACCACGAACTAAGATCAATCTTTGAAGAACTGAGATCCGCCGGCCACTCGCTAAAAGAAGTCGCTAGATATGTCAGCTTCGGCGTCGTGGAAATCACGCCAGTTGACGCCAAAACTCCCGGAATACTGGCAAATGCTGCAATGATTCTAGCCAAAAACGATTTAAGCATAAGGCAAGCAATCGTGGACGATCCCGAACTTTCTCCTGAACCAAAACTTACACTTATCGCCGAGAAGAAGATTCCAGGAGCCCTCATTCCAGAATTCCTTAAGGTAAAAGGAGTGGCCAAAGTTTCAGTATATTAATTTGCCAACAACCCAACGTGAACTTATTGACGAAATCTAGAGTTTTCCGCCACTTTATCACTCTCACGTATGTAAAGGGAAGAACCCTCTGTACGTAGTTGTGTCTCTAAAAAACCTTAGAAAGCTATTTTCAAAAAATCATAAACAATAGCCAAAATAGTTTGAACGAAATAAGCTCTCTCAGTAGCTTATAGAAGTGTCGTTCGGATCAGTGGTAAGACAGGACAGGACGGAATGGAAATATACGGCAAACGCAATTGAGAAAACTAGTATAACCCACGCTCTGCTAGCAAGTCCAGTTAGAATCGTCGAGAATTGAGATGTTTTCCGCCTACCTTTCTTTTTCGTATACAATTTGGACGCGAGCAGATTTTTATGTCGGTCGAGCGTGTGGCATAGCCAAACGCCAGTAACATTTATATGTATATATATGTTACATATATTTGTGATATCTATGTGTGGCGGTAAGCATAGACATGGATTCCATCATTACCCAGGAAGGGGGTTAATCCAACTGTTGATTCTGCGAATTTTGCATGAGAAGCCTTCGCACGGATATCAGATAATGGAAGAATTGGAGCGCATAACTTTGGAGAAGTATATTCCCGAGCCTGGAGCAGTGTACACCATGCTGAGGAGAATGGAGGAAAGGGGGCTCCTAGCTTCAGAGTGGGAACGGAAAGAATCAGGTGCTGATCGTAGAGTTTACACACTTACCGAGGCTGGAGTGAAAGTGCTCAAAGAAGGGCTTGAAATGGTGAAAAAAAGAAGGCAATTAATGGATAGCCTAGTCCAGTTTTACGATGCACATTTTATAGAAAAAGAGAAAGGAGGTGACACATAGATGTGTTGCGAATGTGGATGTGGACCTAGACATCGTTACCACGAAGGGCATCACAGACCATTCATGGGATTCCCCCCGTTGATGTCAGTTGAAGGAGAAGTCAAACTGCTGGAAGAGCTCAAAGAAACGCTCGAAGACCGATTAAACAAAGTGAATGAGCGACTGGAAACTCTAAAACGTTAAAAACCTGGCGAAAAATGTCCCTCCTTTAGCTCCCTCATTTTTTGTTTAAAGTTTGAACGAGATGAAAAAGATGGAAAATGCCATAGAAGCAGTAAACTTGACAAAATATTATGACGATCTTTTAGCAGTGGATCACATAAACTTTGAAGTTAAAAAAGGCGAAATTTTCGGCTTCTTAGGCCCAAACGGCGCAGGCAAAACCACCACGATAAGAATGCTCACCAGCTTGATCAATCCAAACGATGGAACTGCAAAAATATTTAACCACGATATTCAGAGCGAAACCCTTGTAGCCAAGAGATACATGGGAATCGTGCCCGAAATCTCCAACATTTACGACGACCTCTCCGCCTGGGATAACCTAATGTTTACCGGCGAACTGTATCAGGTTAACAAGCCTGAAAGGGAAAGAAGAGCCAAAGAACTATTAGACATGTTTGGACTTTACGACCGCAGAAACGAGAAGGCTAAAGGCTTCTCGAAGGGGATGAAACGACGCCTCACCATATCCATGGGTTTGATAAACAAGCCGCAACTGCTTTTCCTAGACGAGCCAACATCTGGGCTGGATGTTCAAAGCACCTTAATCATAAAAGACGTGGTTAGAAACCTAAACCAGAAAGGTGTAACTATCTTCTTAACCACGCATAACATTGAAGAAGCCAACGTAACATGCGATCGCGTAGCAATTATTCATAAGGGGAAGATAGCGGCAATTGACACTCCAGAAAAGCTGAAGAAAACCATACAAAGCGTCCAGTCAGTAGAAGTAGCATTCGACAAAGCCTCGCCAAAAATCCTGAAAGAACTGGAAAAGATTCTGCATGTCAATGAAGTGCGCAAGGAAGGAGACAAGTTCAGGCTGTACACTCACGATCCTGCAAGCCTATTAGAAGGTTTGTGGGAGTATGCGCAAACAAACAATTTGAAACCCATAAGCCTCAACACGCTCGGCCCAAGTCTGGAAGACGTGTTTGTCAGGCTTACGGAACTAGATGTAAAAACCGAAAGGAGGAACTTTGATGAATAAAAGCGGATTTTCTCTAATGCAACTAAAAGCTGATTTAAAAGCTTCTTGGGCAATAGCGAAGAAAGACGTGCGCATCTACTACATCAAACCTGGAACACTCATGTTCGGCGTACTGTTTCCCCTCTTCATGTTTCTTTCATTCGCCGTAGGAAAAAACGCGCCTGTAGCGACTCTTATTCCAGGCTTAATATCAATTACCATACTGTTCAGTTCTTCCTCAATCGGACCGATGGTTATACCGACCGAAAGAAGAGTGAAAACCTTTGAAAGACTACAATCAGCACCGATATCGTTCTATTCTATAATACTCGGCAAGACCTTGGGCGGCTTCTTATTCAGCTTATTCATAGGGGTAATTCCGCTACTCATTGGAATTGTATGGTTTGAAACACAGATTATCAGCATCATAGCCTTGACAGCAGGTTTGACACTTGCCTCCTACTGCTTTGCCACACTTGGAATCATGTTCGCTTCTTTTCCAACTGAAAACCCTGGAGACATAATGATGCTACTCAATTTTGTTCGCTTGCCACTGATATTCATCAGCGGTTTATATGTACCCATTGAAAGCCTGCCTGAGTGGGGACAAATAGCGGCAGCGTTTTCGCCGCTCACTTATGCCAACGATTTGATCAGATATGCACTGGAAGGGAAAACACTATATGGATCAGCATTAGACTCGATTGTTCTACTTTTCTTCACGGGCATTTTCCTGTTACTGAGCATGAGGATCCAGAGAAAATTTAGAGAAGGCATGAACATGCGAAGAAGGCGCAGGAAACAGTGATATGGCGGCAAATTTATGAAGAAAGCAACAGCCAAAGTCTTACCGGTTATATGCGTCGTGACATTTGCTGTAACGGCAACTACATCCATACCCTTGTTTGTTCCATACCTAAGAGGCGAAACAATGAAGAATGCGGTTCTTCAGGACGTGCATGTTTGGTTCGGAATCGCCTTTACCATATCTGTGCTGCTTAGAATGGCATTTAACAAAAAGTTTGTTGTTGGCTCCTTAAAACAATTGACCAGAAGGAGGTGACGCGTTGAAGTCGGAAGTGTGGAATTTAACTCAACTAACCGAATTCTCCAAGACTCGAAGAGTTAAGAAAGATGTCTGCAAAACAAAGATGTTCAACATTGTGCTTGTCTGTCTTGAAACTGGACAGGAGATTCCTCCTCGCCCGGAGCCTTACGACGTTTGCTTCTATGTGATAGAGGGGCAAGGCACTTTTACGGTGGGCAACAAACAGACGGAACTAAACGCAGACTCGATGATTTTCGCTCCTGCCAACGTTGCACGTGGGATAAGAAGCACCAAAAGATTAAGCATCCTAGGAATACAAGAAGCCCATTAATGCCAGATTACCAAACAGAAGGAATTATCTGCCCGTTTCAAGAGAGGCAAGCACAACGTTGAACCACATTGCCTTGTGGATATCCTTCTTGGTTCTATTAGTTGATGAGAACTCTGCTAGTTTTATCAAATCCCATTCATGCAATTTCAGAATTCCTCTCCGATGTACTCACAACTTTTCCTATTGCACCTTGCGTTGGTTCACAATGTCCGCGAGTGTTGCCTCTTGATCGGCGAATTTACCGATTATCCACTTCTTTATCTCATCTCTTATGCGTCGAAAGGCTAGGGTTCTTTCTTCGTCACTTCCTTCCACTTCGGAAGGATCATCGAATCCATGGTGGAGATAGTGTTTTGCGCCAGGTATTGACGTGTTAATTATCTCTGGTCTGCCCATGACTATCGGTGAAGAACACAATGAACATGTTAATTTGGTGCTGCTTCGACATACGGACACAACGAGGTCAATGTCCTTGTTTCGGAATTCTTCGATGCTCTTGGAAATCTGTTTAGAAATGTCTATTCCAATCTCGGCCATGACTTTGATGGCAAGGGGATTGACTTTCCTAGGCTTTGAGCCCGCACTGAAGATTTCATACTTCTCATGATACAGATTTCTAAGCAACCCCTCAGCCATCTGCGATCTAGCTGAATTATGCTCACACAAGAACAGAACTTTTATCTTTTTCATTTTTCATCTCTGTCTCCGGCAAGAGGGTAATCATTCTTGATAGGATATTTGCTCCCTATTGTCTTTAAGCTCCTTTCTGCTCGTAGTCAATACGCCCCTCTTTCTGATAATTCTGTGCAGGTAGGAAAGAGGTGGGAAGCCTATCGCATGCACCGGACAAGTGTTTGCACAGGTTATGCATCCGACTTTGCATTTTAACGGTGCGATTACCACTGGTCTTTTCTTTTCATAGTCGAAGGCGTAGACGCTAGCGCTGCAGCCGAGAACACAAAGTCCACAGCCTATGCACAATTCATACTCAATCGTAGGGTGCCATTTGATTTGCTCACGCGGGACTCCGTGTCAAACGCTTTTGGTAGAATTCTTATCACTTGACACTTCTTGCACAGCTCCGTTCAGTATTGTCTTTTCTGCGCCGTCCAACCTTAATTAGACTTATGCCTACATTAACTCTGTTCATGGTTAAAATAGAGTTTAACATTATCCTATAATCGAGTATCCTATTCATTGTAGAACATTTCTGTCATACCAAAAAAAAGAGGGGCATGAGTTATTTGACTTTTAACCTGTTTTCAAGTTTACTTACCCATTTGTGATATTGCCTGGAAGTCAGCAAGTCTTTTAGTTCTTGCTCGAGGATTAATGGAGCTATAACTTGAGTTTCTACAATCCAGCCTTCATTGTAAGGATCTTTATTGATTAGGTGTGGGTTGTTTCTGAGATTTTCATTGAACTTAACAATCTTGCCGCTTACTGGGCTGTGCAGGTTGAACATGAACAACCATGTTTCAATTACACCGAACTGTTCCATTTTAGCTACTTCTTTTTTCTGCGGATCTATGTAAATATAGGCTATGCCTTCTAGGCGTTCTTGTGCATATTGTGACAAGCCGACTCTTATGTTTCTCTCAGAGGTCATTTGGGCCCATGTATGTTGTGGCGTGTAAAGAAGCTGTTCTGGCGCCAGTTCGTTCTTTGCGTTTTTTCTAACGGGATTTCACTGGTATATCTAAGTTCTTCCAGTCGTAGTCGAACGGCTTCTGAAACAAATTCTGCTAGGCTTCGGTAACGACCTGCTTTAATGGCTTTTTCAGCCTCTGCCAAGAGTTCTTGTCTTAAACTTACACTTTTCCATTTAGGCATTTTCATCATCCTCTATACCTGAGTTATATATAACGCAAAAATGAGATATATTCTTAGTGCGTATATGTATCATAGTAGTAAATACTATAATTATCGTTTATGCAACAAAAAACCTTTTGGAAGACAGAGATTCAAACACAAAAAGGGGAAAAATCAAACATTGACTATTCGGTCGTATTGAAGGATTAAATCGATTATTTCGCCATAGTCCAAAATCTTGATTTCTCTGTTAAACAATTTCGTTAGACCTCGCAGTTCAATGTCTTTTTTCGCCGCGAAAATGGAGATGTTCCGTTTTAACGCTTCGACTAGTCTCCCGTTTTCTTTTCTCCCTTTGCAACCAAAATAAACCGCATCCTGTAATAAGCATATTCCAACTTCTTTGTTTTTAAGTCCTAAGGCTAACTCGATACCCATTGGATCCATATCTGTTATGAAATAGAGTATCTTTGACATAGCCACCACCTAAAACGTTATGATGGCATCTGCGTCAGCTATCATGTTAAGAATTTCGTTGCGTTCCTCGACTTTAACATTGTTTATCAAATCGTCTTCAGTAAGTCCATATTCTATTAACGAATCTTTGTCGATGAGTATTGGGATTTCAGTTTCTTTCAAGAAGTCTAAGTGATGCTTGTATAGTGTCATGTCTGTTCCTTTTAGAAATGCGTATACGCTGTCTCCCAAAGAGACTACCTTTGCTTCAGATGCGCTAACTGCCACGGCTACCCGTAGACCTTCAGCTGGGAACAGCGAGCCATGTGGGGGTTTTTTCAATATGACAACAATTTTCTTAGACATTTTTCTTCCTCCTTTAGGAAACTACTAAAAACCTGTCGGATTCTTCTACCATGTCTGCAATGTCAGGGGTGCCAGCCCTTTTTGCGCCCTCTAAGACGTTTTTTGTTCCTCGTACAAGCATGCAGAGTGTACAAAGACGCACTTCTGCGCCTTTTGCAATTAGTTCTCTGAATTGTTCCTCGATATTAGTTACGCCTGGGACCTTCTTTTGATTTGTTATTACGTTGTTAACTGCATCCATGTAGCAGAAAATCCTTACTTTGTTTCCTTTTTCCAAAGCTGCCTTTGCTAGTTCAATGGTTGTTTCTGGGCTTTCTGATTGGTATGGTCCTGAAAAAAAGAGAAAGCTTATGGTTGGCAAGTCATTCCCTCATAAACATGATGTAAGCAGTTATCCATGCTCCAATGATTATGAAGAAGCCAGCAAGTATGCTGCTTAAGGCAAGTTGGGGCATTCCGCTTAGTATATGACCAATATTGCATCCAGCGGCGATTATAGCGCCTATACCTAGCAACAGTCCACCGATGAATTGTTGTATGAGTATTTTCGGTGCTGGTGCCCTTAACTTGAATTCGCCGGCAATGACAGCGGCAATGGCAGCGCCGATCACTACTCCGATTACAAGAAATGTTTCCCATGAAAGTATGTTCAAATCGCCTTTGAGTAATGTGCTTAGGAATGTTTTCCATCCACCAGTGATTCCCAATGGGTAGTTGCGGCCCGTTGCTGCTGAGGCGGGGAATGCTATTATACCTATTATTCCAATCGCTATGCCCGTTAGCCACCATGTCCATCCATGTTTGAATATCTTCTCGTATAAGTTACCCTCTACTTTTTCTTGGCTTCCACGT
This sequence comes from Bathyarchaeia archaeon, assembly GCA_046538175.1. Taxonomy (GTDB): domain Archaea; phylum Thermoproteota; class Bathyarchaeia; order Bathyarchaeales; family SOJC01; genus JBKHJI01. The sequence goes on from JBKHJI010000008.1 coordinate 20,319, forward strand.
TTCCATGCTAGAACTGCTATTCCGATTATTGCGAGTATTATTGCTACAATCCACGGGTCTATTCCAAACACATTAGCTAAGGTGGGGCTAGTGTTAGCGGGAGCTACAAGTGGGCCTGGATCAGTTATGGCTATCTTTGTTGTAGATTGGAGGTATGATTTCACATCTTTAAATACTCCTTCATCTGTTATGACGCTCGCTGTCATGAACCCGAATAGAGCCACTAGCGAGCCGACCATCCCTTCTCCAACTCTGTAGGTTGTTCCACTGGCACAACCTCCCGCTAAAGTCATTCCGATGCCGAATATGAAACCGCCAATAATGTTTGCGCCCCAAAAGAGCGTCTTTGGGCTTAGTTCTACTATTCCCAAGCTCGCTATCAGATGGAAGCCTATTATTTGAACAATTATTGCCAAGACAACTGCTTTTAGAAGCGTGTATTCTTTCATCAATATTATGTCTCTAAAAGCGGAGTTCATGCAGAATCTGCCGCGTTGCAAGGCAAAGCCGAAGAGGATTCCTATAACTAACCCTGAGATAATGCCCAAAAGGCTTATCATTGCCCGGTTTTACCCCTTTATTTTTATGACTATCTTCCATTCGCTTGTTCCGGTCTTCTCGACAGCTACGACCTCATGACCCATTTTCTCCATTGTACGTGGTATCCTTTCTGTTGAAAGGGGATAGTCTACGAGAACCTCTAGTGTGTCTCCAGGGTTCATTTTCTTAACCTGCTTTTGTGTTTTCACGTCGGGATAAGGACAGACTTCTCCTCGTACGTCCAGAGTTGTTGTTTCACCCATGATGTAACACCTTCTGTAAAGAGAATATGTGCTATTAACTAGACACTTTTAAATATTTTGTTATTATAGCGTCCTAGGTTCTAGAAGGAGCAACAACTACGTTGTTGTAAACTCTGAAGAACAGCATCTTCAAGTTTTTTCTCGTCAAAACCTGCAGGAAACCTGAACTTTTCGTCAACTAATACGCATGTGTCTTCAATTCTGTGTTTGGACGCTTCGGGTGACTTGGTCGACTTCATTCGAACTTCTACAGAATCTTGAAATTCTGCGGTTGCTCGTCCCACTTTCTCCATGATGGGAGCAAAACTGCAGACACAGGAGCCTAAAGGCACAAAAACCTCAATTTTCACCTTGCTTTTCTTCAGCTTACCAGCCTCCTAAAGTATAGACTACCATAACCATGCCTATTATGATAAAAGCAACCCCAAAAATCTTTGTTAGCCATTCGCCTGCTATAGTGGTTTTTTCGCTTACTGCTTCACGTGCTGTCGCAAGCAGTACGCCTAGGAAAATTACTGGTAAAGCGTGACCCAGACCAAAAGTGAAGAGCAATAGACCGCCGTAATAAGGTGTCGGCGCACTGAATATGGTTAGCAGTATGGCCGGTAAAACCAGAGATAAGGAGCATGGACCTAAAGCTAAGGAAATGACTATCCCGAAGAGAAATGAACCTAAAGCGTAATTGTATTTTGAAAATCGGGTCAAGGCGTTTAGCCTCAAAGCGTTGACTCTTTCCGTAACGGATTGGCTAACGTGAGTAGTAACATCAATTTTCTTGAAGAAGCCCAAGTTGTTTGTTCCAAACAATATGAGAAGAATGCCAGCGACGCCGAAGAAGAACCGGTAGCTTGCTGGGTCTATGGCGATTAGAGAAGACACAACATATCCGAGGAAGAAGAAAACAAGGCACATGGCTAATGCGAAGCTGCACCCAATTATGAAGCCTCTTCGTATGCTCTTGCTTATGCCTACAGCGTATGTTAGGTAGACTGAGATCAGTGCGATTGAACAAGGCGAGAGGAAAGTTACAACACCTAAAATGAACAGCCCCACGAATTCTTCAAGCATTATTTTTATGCTCCTAACAGCTGGTTTATTTTTGAAGATAGCGCCTCAGCGGTTGTAGCCTCGTTGTATACTTTGTTTACGTTGAATGTCTTGTCTATAAGAAGTATGGTTCCATCCTTGATACTGTATGATTTGTAAGCTTCTACGATGTCCAGTTTCCCATCCGCATAATCATTCCCAAACACCCAAGTGATACCGTAGGTTGATCGAATTCCTACCAAATCACTGTTTGGACATGTTGCGACAGCAACTGTGAACATGGTCACAGGGTTACTGCTGCAGTGATCTCCGCAGACAGCCCTTAGTTGCTTCAGTTGAATGTCATTTATGGAGTATATCTGTCCACTGCAGCCTACCGCCATAAAATGAACTGCAACCACTTTTCCATTAAATTGGCTAAGGGAGAATCGAGTGCCGTTTATATCACTAAATGAAAAGCTGGGGGCTAATCCTGTGGGTGGAGGACTGTTGCCCGTCTCGCCACCGATTGCTGGAGGAAGTTGGACATAATATTGCCAAGCAGTGTATGAAATGAGTATGAGAGTAACAAAAGATAGTCCAACCAATATTTTGCCTTTAGGCCACTTTTTCGCTTTTCTCTTGGCCTGTAACTGTCTCTGATATGCTTCTTGAGCTCTTTGTTGTTTCACCTGTTTTTCTCGTTGTCGTTCCTTCCAACTCTTCTTCTTTTTTTTAGGCAATCTTTCCCACCCAGCTAGAGCTTTTTTGGTTTGAATGGGTGGCAGTGTCCTTCTTCAATGATCTTCGTCAGATCAATAAGCATGTCTTGTGCTTCTTCCAGCAAGTCATCGTTTTTTTCTTCTGTAGCCTGTAATCTCCTTATATAAGACTCGATTTCCGACTTTAATGCAAGCGGGTCAACATCGCTTTCCGCACGTTTAACATCGCGATATTTCTTACGAATTGTTTCAAACAGTGCTTCCATGATTCATCCTGTCTCCTTCTTAGACTCCTGCTGACTGTATGAGAGATAGACGCCCTTTCCTCGAGCTCGAATCATAGCTTTCTCTGAAAGAGCCTTAAAGCCATTCACAATTTGTTCGAGCAGTAGCATTGGGATGCCCATAAACATGTGGTTAAGGGGCACATCTGTTGACTCACGAGTGCCATAACAGCCAGGACTTATGTTTACTTCCTTCGTCATGTATGGAACAACGGTTATGTCAACGCAGCAGCATTGAAAGATCGAAGAGCTGAAATTCAACCGTCCTCCAGTTTTGAAAGTTCTTGCTAAACAGAGCCACATAATCTGTTCAGGAAGCCCTTCGACAACAATAAGGTCAGGTTGCAGAGTGAAATCTCCAAGAGGTCCGGCAGCTATAGCGGAGATCGAGCTTGGCTTTAGCCTCGGCATCGTAGCCATAGTGTTTGCAGCCGCCTCTTTCGTTTGATACAAGCCTAGAAAGTGAAGCATTTCGCCGCTGGAGATTTTTTCAGGTAGAGGACCGAAGCCAAAGGCTGCGTAGGCTGCTGGGCAAGCCAACTTTTCAGGAGTCAAAAGGAGTGTTTCACCGTGACGAGCTCGCATCAAGAACTGGCAATACCTAGACTTTTTGTCAATCGGCTTAATATTTGAAGGTATACCTTCAGATGGCTTGAATAGTTTAACTCCTATAGGCGGGTCTTCCAATTGTAGGATTGACATCATATTTCTGGCTTCCGAAAGGTGCATCTAAATTATCTCCTTTTTTCCAAGCTTTTCCTTTTCTGCTTCAACTTTTCTCTTCAATGTCTCAAAGTATTTTTCAGCATCTAGAAGGTTTTCGCGGTCGCTTTCAAAATCTTTGAGTTGCAGAACAGCGAACCAGCCCTCTCCATACGGGTCTTGGTTTACAAGCTCGGGTCTCTCCGACAGTTTTTCGTTTACCTCAATTATGACGCCGCTTGCGGGTGAAATTAAGTCAAGTATGGTTTTTGATGATTCGAACGAGGCTACTTCGTCCAATTGTTCAATCTCCGTGCCCACGTCTTTGAATTCAACGAATATAATGTCAGTAGCCATGCTCTGGAGAAAATCTGTAATCCCTACTCGCGCCTTATCTCTCTCGATTCTCGCCCAGCAGTCATTTTCGTTGTATAACAAGTCTTTTGGCACTCGGAAAGTCCATTTGAGAACTTTAAGTTCGAAAAAGTCTTTGTTCGCCAATCACTCACTTCCTAGAATCCTTTCGATTAAGAGAGCTGTTTCCTGAGCGATCTTCTCTGCCAACTTTTCACCTTCAACGCCGATGTCTGCGGCAGCCTTTGGTTTCAGCCCCAGTTTTTGAACACTTTGAGGAATGAACACTCTTCCCTTTATTTTTCCGCCGTTTTTTGCGACAATCTTTGTGGCACAACGTTCAGAACAACCATCCACAGTAATCACCGGATACTTCTTAATCCACTCTGGATGAGGGTTAGCACCAGCCACGAGTGGGGGAATGCAAACTAGCACAGCAGAATCTGGTTTCAAATCTTCGACCACTTTAAAGGCAGAAACACGAGCTACTGACCCTAACGGTTTGTCCATCCCGGCACATGCAACGATTGCGACCTTTTTTTCGTCACTCAATTTTCAACACTCCTTTACTTCTTTTTTCCTAAAACTTCGTCAACCTTGGCTGCAATTTCCTCAGCCACTTTTAGGGCAAGCTTCTTTTCCTCAGCGCTGAGTTTGTTCCTTGATTTCGCTTTCAGTCTTGGATATTTCTTCATGATTTCTGAGACAACTATCGTTGCAACTGGTTTACCACTGTACTTCTTGGTCCCGAGTTCAGCACACTTTTTTTCGCATCCATCAACTGCAATAGTTGGGAATACCTGTGCAAAGGCTCTTTCATCTTCACTCCCAGCCAGAAACAGGGGAAGACATATCGTTACGGTGTCATTTGGCCTCAGTTTTTCGAGCACGATTCGAGTGGCGACCCGTGAAATAGTGCCTTCAGGCAACTCCTCGCCGCTGCATGAAACTATTCCAACTTTGTCTTTCACAATACCCATTTTTGCTTACCTTCACTTTATTTCGTCGATTTTCTGGGCGATTTTCTGAGCTAATATTTTGGCGAGTTTCAATCCTTTTGGTCTCAGCTCAGTGACTGCTTCGGGCTTTAGGCTCTTGTTTTCGCGAAGAACATCCGTAACCATGAAGCTGGCTGCTAGTTTGCCTTTCGAAGCTTCTATGTTCTTTCGTGCACATTGAGCTGGACATCCGTCTATTGATATGCAGGGATTGTCTCTCACAATTTTTAGAACAGCTTCGTCTCCGATGGTTAGTAAGGGAAGGCATGTGGTGGTTGCTTCATTCGGCCGTAGCCCTTCTATTACCTCGTACATAGCCACGCGACCCACCGTTCCTAATGCTTTTCCGATTCCGCTGCATGGTATCACTAACACTTTGGCGTCTTTTGACATGTATTGTCCCTTCAGTAGCCTCTCTTTTTCTTGATTAAAGCTAAAACTTCTTTTTTTTCTGGGAAGCTTAAAGCGTCAGGGGCGCAAACTTTTTTGCAGGCGCGGCAGAAAACTACGCAGTTATTAGGGTTCTCAACGATCAATTTTTTCGGTTGCCCAGTTACGGCGTATACTTTGTGGGGGCAAAACTTCAAGCATTGCGGGTCACCGTCACAGAGATTGCATTTCTCGTAGTCTATGTGTGGATGCCAAGGTATTTTGCTTCTGGGAACTCCCATGTAAGTTTCTTCAGACATCTTTCCCCGCTTCCTTAAGAGCATTTTTCACGACGTTCAAAGCTTCCTCTAGCTTCATGTTCCTGATATCTAAGGGAATCAGATCCTTATTGACGTCTAAACCTGCCTTCTCAAAAGCATCTCTGAAAAGTTTTTTCTGCATCACTGGAGCGCAGCCTGCCACGATGTATTTTCTTCCTTTTTTGAGAAAGTCCTCCAAAAAGCGTTCGCCGTCTTCATCGCATAGCATAGGATGGATGAAACCATACTCCACGGGATATTCGGTGCGGATGATGTTTACGAAGTCCCATATGTCCAACTGGGCGAAGCCGGGGCATTTTCCGGTGCATACACAGAAGATGAAGCTTATTTTATCTTCTTCCATTTCTATTTTCTCCTTTTGATTTCACAGTCGAAGCAGTATTTCCTTTCAGAATTTGCCCAAAACGCTTTTCCACAATCGGCGCATGTTACTTTTATCAGGGATGACCCCTTAGCTGGTTGGGCAGCACGTAAAAGATCTCTAAGCCTCTGAGTGCACGCACATTCTTTTTGAGTCGAATCGTCTTTGACCATACATTCTCACCCTCTTGACCTTGTTCATGTTGTGATTATGGAATGTATAAATCGACATATTTAAAAATATCGAATCATCACCAGAGAGTTCGCAATCTGAACTTGTACATCAACCGAACTTGTCGATCAGCCGAGAGAATTTGAAGGCGTGTTCCAATCTGCTCTTTCTACATTCTTTGCAGAATTCTAATCCGTAGCGCAAAACATGATAAAAGAATGGGAGTTCATAGTGAATTTTAGAACTGTTAATAATCCTTCTTATTTCCTTAGAGTCCTCCGACTATAAGACCGAATAGTAGCCCAGAAAGAACGGCGCAAATGAAAGCGAGAACTCCGTAGGTTATCACTATCTTCCAGCCAATTATTCTGGAGGTTGAAAGAGAGTTCGGTATATCGTATGGTTGACCCATTAACCAAGCGACTGTCGCGCCCGGGGTCATTCCCAAATCAACAAGCGCCTTGCCCAAAGCCACCTCTATCAATGTTGGCGTATACAGTGGACCACCCAGTAACGCTGCCAACACAACACCAGAGCCACCTGTCAAATACGTTTTGACCATGTCAGAGGGAAAAAAGGCTTGGAAATAACTGACGGCTACGAGTCCTATGAGGAAGGCGGGAACAATGCGTTTGGCAAGATATCCACCAAACTTCAGGGCGCTCCAAAGCCTCTCGTCTAAAGGTTGCTTGATAAGGTCTACTGAGGCAGCCTGCTTCGGATTGTTCTTGAATTGCTGCTCAAACTTCCTTGCCCATGGAGTTTTCGACACCATGTATCCAATAACAACTGCACTTATCCCAGCCGCAACAATATCTGCGAGCGCGATTTGCCATCCAAGCACCTGTATGGTTATAACATCAGCTAAAATGTTGTTAGCAGGTGCAACTAAAAGAAAAGTCAAGGCTGGGCCTATGCCTCCACCTGCGTAGATAAGCCCAGCGAAGATTGGCACCATCGTGCAAGAACACACACAAAAGACTGGTGCAACAAGTGTCGCGACAAGATAAGATATGGGCTTCCTGCTGCTCATATATTTCATCATGAAATTTCGAGGAATAAACTCAGAGAATAAGCCTGAAACAACGAATGCAAAACCCAGACATACCCATCCATGCTGAGCATAATCCCATATGTAGACGAGAGGTATCTGCCATAGAGGCAAACCTTTTAAGTCTTCAGCGGTGGATGTTGGCGTTAGGGTATATGCACCTATCATTGCTCGCACCATCATTATTGTGAAGAAAAGAATGAAAGCTACCATCAGAATTGTTTTAAGCGTCCGCTTTCTCTCCAAGAAATCCACCTACAACTTTTCTCGTAACAATTTTTCAATGATGCCAACATCTGGAACTTTGCCCATGACTTTAACTACACCGTTTATTGCAATCGCTGGCGGCATCAGCACGCCGTATTTTGTTATTGTCTCCTTTGCAGTTATGACGAGTTTAGTGACTTCGACTTTGACTCCTTCCTCGCCAAGTTTTGAGGCTGCTTTCTTAGCGTTTTCTTCTGTCTGTTTACATCGAGGACATGGAGGATCTACGCCGATAACTTCGACCAAAATTTCTTTCATATCTAAGCCACTTTTGTGATTAGGTTACAGAATAGAAACATACTTATACTTTTTGTTACAACTTGTAACCAAGGAAATAGCAATGGACAAGCTCGACAAAAAAATAATATCTATCCTACAGGATGACGGACGAACATCTCTTTCAGAAATAGGCAAAAAAGTAGGCATCTCTCATGTAGGCGTAAGAAAAAGATTACAAAACCTTTGCGAAAAAATAGCCAAAGTTTCTGCGGGGCTTAACGCAGAGGAGCTAGGCCTCCGCCTTGCCATCGTGAATGCAGAGGTGGAAACACCTGAACGTCTGCGAGAGCTTGTAAAGATATTTTCTAGATGCCCAAGAATCGTGTTTTTAACCACAACAACTGGGGCTTACAATTTGATGACTATAATGGTAGCGGAAGATGCTGACACGCTAAATGCCATAGTCGAAGTATGCTCTGCAAGAGCGCAAAAGGGTATCAGGCGTTCAGAAGCCACGATAGCCGAAGCACCGGCAGTTCCGAAATATCTGCCGATCAAGATAGCCACAACTAAAGAAGATGACGATGCGCCTTGCGGAATAAACTGTGGAAATTGTGAGCGTTATCAGGAGAAAAAGTGTTTAGGTTGCCCAGCAACGAAATATTACCGAGGTCCTCTTTAGCTGAAGAACAGCTTATCGATCGAATCCCTGTATTTCAACCCCTATATTTTGCATCCCCTGGTTAAGAATGAACCTTAGTAGCATCTTTCGGTTGGTCAAAAATAGACTAATGTTCATCGCTCCTTTTTTCTTCTTTTGTTAGGTGGTCCAACCCTTCCTTTGCTGCACCAAAGACCGTGGAGGCTAGGGCGAAGCGAGCTGCTATGATTGCTTCTCCAATCTCTTCTTTAGTTACGCCTGCACGTTTCGCAATCTTGATAAAAGTCTCAGTACACAGATGGCTTGAAACTGCCGCTGCCACCCCTATCATAATTAAGTGTTTATACTTGGGTGGTATGTGGGGCAGGTCAAAGACAAACTTGCGCTCTTGTGCTTGCCTTGCAATCCAATCGGGAAGAACTTTGGACATAAGAACCATAGGGCGCGGTTCCTCACCCAGATTCTCTGCCATCATCTGCAGAATCTGTTCAACAGTAGGCTTCTGCTCTTTCAAAAAAAGCAATCCCTCCTTTCAATCATTAATAACTCCTCGTAAGAGTTTTTCATAATACTGATGCTTGAGACTTTGTCGTTTATCGCGATTTTCGGCGACAATAGTACGTCATACTGCACTATATTTTCTTTTGCAGTTGGGCTGAATTTAACGGCTTCGATTTCTAGCTCCTTCATTTTTCCTTCATCTCAAAGTTTTGTAGATGCCGAATGTGTCTTCATAGTGTTGTATTCATATATTTAAAAGTATCGAACTGTTGTTCCTTCTATTATTAATTCGAAATATTTAAATCTGTTATCTACTTATTTCAATGAATGCTTTTACTGTGTACGATGGTGTGGGAAAAGTGCAGACTAGAAGGCAAACTAGAATATCTGACAAAAGGCTTGAAAGACTTGTATGTTCAGGGCTTCGTCCTACAAAGAATTTGGAGGATTATGCTGTGGAGTTAAGACAACTAGTCGACAAGTTGGTTGACCTCGACTTTCTCAGAGAACAAGCCGATCTGTTGAAGGCCCTTGCAAATGAGACGAGGCTTCACATTTTGATGCTTCTACGTGTGAAAGAGATGTGCGTCTGCGAGTTGACAGTAGCGCTGGATTTGACTCAGCCGACAGCGTCTCATCATCTGAACATCCTGCAAAATGTAGGCCTCGTAAAAGATAGAAAGGAAGGAAAATGGGTTTTCTATCGAATTGCAAAGCCGAAACTAATCCAAAGCCTTTTCGATATTCTTGAATTTCCAAACCAGTAAACAGACGCCAAAGACGAGCATTATATTACGATAAATTTAAATATTTTGATCTATCATATTTTTGTTCAAGGCGAGAACCATTGAAGAAAATATTGGTTGGTTTTGATGGCTCAGAGTACTCAAAAAAAGCACTAATAGAGGCAACTGAAATTGCCCAGAAATTCTCAGCTGAAATGGTGGTGGTAAACGTTTATAATGAGCCCTTCGGTCACGATTTAACTCAGAAGGTCTTGGAAAAAGCTCGAGTCATCTCTGAGGACGGAGAAGTTAAGTTTGAACTTGTCTCTGTTCTGAGTTCTGATACGGCAGGTGCATTAGTCGAGGCTGCCAAAAAAGACAAAGTAGACTTGATTGTGGTTGGAAGCAAGGGGATGGGAGCTATCCGAGCGCACGTTTTGGGAAGCGTTGCCAGTGATTTAAGCCACAGTTCGCCTGTAAGTGTGCTCATCGTAAGATAGATATCAACAACTTAGAGGAATATACTTTGACGTCTGAACAGCCGGCTACCAGAAAAGAAGCAAAACTTGGGATTTTTGAGAAATATCTGACTTTATGGATTGTAGTGTGCATCATCGTGGGAATTTTGCTGGGAAACTATGTGCCTCAACTGGTGTCTTTACTAGAATCTGTAACTATTGCAGAGTTGGGGTATATGCCCCTTCCTATAGGTATATTCTTGTTTTTGGTGATGTATCCTACTGTTGCGGCAATTAAGTTCAGTGACATAAAGAAGGCAGCGAAAACTCCAAAACCCACGATTCTCACGTTAATAGCCAACTGGGTCATAGCCCCTCCGATGATGGTTCTGTTAGCCAGCATTTTTCTGAGCAATTATCCCGAGTTCGCACATGGAGTAATTCTTTTAGGCATAGCACCTTGCACCGCTATGGTGCTTTTCTGGATTCATTTTGCCAAAGGCAACATCGCTCAGGGACTCATAATCACGGCAATCAACGCGGTGTCAATTGTCATTTTATATGCGCCTTCTGCAGCGTTCTGGTTGGGTGTAACCGGAGAGATTAACGTGTTTGCCATCATCACAAACATAGCTTTGAGCGTGGTTCTTTTTGTCGGCGTTCCGATTGTCTTAGGCGTTGTGTTGAGAAGAGAGTTTATGAAAAGACGAGGTGAGGGATGGTACAACAAGACATACCTTGGAATAATGAATAAGCTGGCAATGATCGGGCTGCTGGGCACCCTGATAGTCATGTTTGCTTACGAGGGAAATACAATTCTGGCGCAGCCGCTTATTGTGGGTTTAATTGCTATACCCGTGTTTCTTCACGAAGCCATAATGTTGCCGTTGCTCCTAGGCATATGTTGGCTTGCCAACTGGGACTACGAAACGTCTGTTGTCAGCGCTATTATTGGTTCGAGCACCCACTTCGAAATCGCAATAACTGTTGCCATAACTCTGTTCGGGGTGGGCAGCGGTGCTGCTTTGGCAACTGTTGTCGGCCCACTTATGGAGGTTCCTGTCATGGTTGGCTTCGCAAAATTAGCCTTGAGAACAAAGGGGCGCTTTCCTCGGAATAACCCGAAAAAGTAGTCTCATGAAAAGAGGAGTTGACCCCAAGAAGGTTCGAATGAAAAAGACTACTGCGAATTAACACATGGAGAAAGATAAAAAAGATCAGTCACGTAGGCAAATGGAATGGCCGAATCCCTCTTTGAATAATCGGGGTAGATACAATTGAGCGGCAAAATTGAACGTGTCCCCACTTGGGAGAAATTCAAAGAATTATTAACGATGTTAAGCCCGTCGGAAATCTATTTTGCCCAAGGTAAAGCGCCCCTTGCAAGACCACCAGTAGAGCTGAGGCTCACCTTCACTGCTCAAGGGGTACAATATGTGTTTGTAGATACGGCTGAAGAAGGCATTTTGAGAAGGACAAGGCTTCGAATCCGAAAAGACAAACATGGCAACTTCAGCCTTGAAGAGGAAGATATTAAGAGGTTTATCTACAGCCAGCTGGGAAGAGACGACATTAAAATAAGGTCTTTCGAACTCATGGGAGGCTACTAAAACATGAAACAGTTTTGTTTGTTAGCACTCACTCATCAAATGAACGTAACAGCTTTCTAGATCAACTAGTAGTATGTGGTTCCATGACAGACGAGATCTTGTCTTCTATCAAGGTCGAATTTGACGGAGAAGCAGATGATGAACTTAGCGATGCGATAAAACGCCACATTGAAACTCACGAAAACATCACGCTTATTGACATTGTAAAATTTCTCTATCAATCGGTTTTAGGAAGCTTTCACCTGCTTGATCATATGAGTGAAAAAGAGATGGAAGCTTGGATCCAGAAAAACCTCGCAATCGCTAAACCTGAAGAGAAATCTTTGACTGAAAAACTCTATGGAAACACGTGGGTTAGACTTGACTTAGGAGCCTTCAAACATAAATACGGCGACGACTTCAAACTGCTAGCCAGACTGTTCATAAGTGGGAAAGAAGAAAAGCGAATTCCGACAACTGAGTTGGCAACACGGTTAGATGCATTGCTGAAAAAAGTTGTGACTCGAAAAATAAGAGCTTTAAACTCAAACATAAATCTGTCAGATCTGGCCTTCGGCTTCATCAAAGATTACAAGAAAAGGGGTTTTCCGCCAATTCATCACTCTCACCTATATAGCGCGACGAACCCTCAGTACATAGTTGTGCCTCTGAGAAACATCAGAAGCCATTTGTCCAAAACACCTTTAGCTGATAGCTAAAAGCATTTTAAACAAGATGAGCTTTCTCGGTAGCTATTGGATGTGCACGCGGTTTGCTGATTGGAGATTTATGATGGTTTCAAGCCAAGTCGGTATATGGCTAGGTCAAGTTTCTTTCCCCATGGTGCATCAATTGTAGTTTCTTTTATTAGTTTGAAGCCGCGTTTTTCGTAGAATTTTCTGGCGTGAAGTTCATTCTTTCCAGCATTTACAGTCATTGTGCTTGTTCCCTTTTTCTTTTCATCATCAATGGCTTGATGCAGCATTCGGGTGCCAATTCCTTTTCTCTCATAGGGAGGAAAGACTACAATACGGTCTAGTTCTACGTTTTGATGATCTTTGTGTATTATCTGGGCGAATCCTGCCATTTCACTATTTTCTACTGCTATGTAAAAGGTGGACTTTCCCGAGGACATTGCTTTGAGCAGTGTTTCTTCGGCGAGAGCTTTCTTTACATATTTGTCGGGGATTCCAAACTTGGCAACATTATCTTTGTAAATCTTGCTTTTCTTGTCTTCTAAGAATTTGGAGAACTTTGCACTTAGACCTGATATGTCTTCCTCATTCGTCTTCCTTATGGAAATCACAAATCATCAACTTGCCCCATATATCTAACGCGCTTTGACTTTATGATTTACGTAAAAATCATGCACCATAAGAATAACCACTTAGTCAATCTCCCTTGCTTTGGCTTCCCGCAGAACTTGGCGAACCACATATTGCACGCTGCGTGCCTCTTGTCTGTTCAACTCGTGTAGAAGCCGCTCGTATAACTCGTTGCTCAAGCTCTGGTGGAAAACAGGCATCCAACTCAACAGCAACAAAACTGTCCACCCCGAAAAATATCAGATGAGGTGAGAAATTTTTGCTTTAGCTTGGGCGGGATTCATGAACATTAATCATTTGCAGATCTTTACTCGATTCTTCTCTGAAGCACCTTGGAGGCTATTACTAGAAGCGTGAGGGAGAAGAGGGTCAAGGCAAAAATGTCAAGCACATAAGTAAATACTTTCGTTGAATCGTTTATGGCTATCCGTAATGCTTCAACAGAGTACGTTAGAGGTAAGAAACGGGCAACGATTCTTAGTTGAAATGGCATGTGCTCTAATGCTACAAAGGCTCCTGAGAGGAAGGCCATGGGAAATCTGATGAAATTGGAGAGCATTTGTGCCTCTGGAACCCATTTTGCGTAGGCAGAAACCAAAACACCAAGGGCTGAAAAGGCCAGTGAAGAAAATGCTATGGCGATGAAAGCCAATAGGGGGCTTGCAATAACAGTTCCAGAAACTACTGTCAATGGAACGAGAATTATAGTCGCTATGACTAGTCCAAAGAAGAAGCCTGCCAACGCTTTCCCTAGAAGTACTGTGAAGAAGGATACGGGTGCAGCGAGAAGTTTCTCAAATGTGCCTGTTTGCTTCTCGAGAACCACTGCTACGGCTTCAATCGAGGTAGTTCCGAACAGGATTGCCAGAGAAGTCAGCCCTGCAACAATCAGTGTGGAATCGATTTGGCCAGCGATGGAGAATGCAAGAAATAGTGAAACAGGCATCAACAAGCCATATGTAAGGTTTGGGGCCTTGAAATAGTAGACTTTTGCATCTTTTCTAGCGATATAGAATGCTTTGACCAAACCGTCAACCCGCTTGCTTACTGTTTCCGTTTTTCTCATAGTGTTTTCCACACTCTTATTGAATCGTTCTCTTAAGCATCAAGACTGCTGCCTCAAAAAAAAGAACTGAGAACATCATCAGAACAGCTGTATTCAGAAGGAACAGATGAGCGGTTATCTGACCCGTCATGGCCTGTTGCAACATGTCAACTGCATAAGTGACTGGAAGCAGGTAAGCTACAATTTGAAGAAAGTTCGGTAGCGCCTCAACTGGGATGAGCACTCCGCCTAAGAACACCATTAAGACGCGCAGAAGAGTTGCAGGAGGCATAGCTTCCGGTATATCTCGAAAAGGCGCGGAAATGCACATCCCAAGCGCTGAGAACGTGAAAGCCGAAAGCGCGACTCCGAAAACAAAAAGAAACGGTTGGGTAAGAGTAACCCCCGCAAGCGGTATGACAATCAATGAATATGCGGTTGACAGAACTATGCCGAAGAAGAACCCTGCTAACGCCTTGCCCACTATTATCGTTGTCAATGAAATTGGGGCGGTCAGCAGCCTTTCAAAGGTTCCTTTTGCCCTCTCTAAAGGCAATGCAACCGATTCGATTGCTCCGGCGCCGAAAAGAGAGGCCATCGCCACAAGACCAGGTATAGTTAAGGAGATTTCTTCTGGTCTTCCGACTGAAAAAGCCAAGTAAATGATTGCGGGAAGAGAAAGGCCGAATGTAATGTTTGGCCACTTGAAAAAATATATCTTTGCATCTTTCTTAGCTATGTAAACTGCTCTAATTATGCTCGTTGTCCACGCCCTAGCCAACGCTTCCACCTTTTTCTGTCTCACCATGCTCCTTTTCGGTTGCCATAACTTCCAGGCTCAGTCCAGTAATTTTTACGAAAGCATCCTCTAAACTTGGTTTCAAAGTGTTAATCGATATGATCTTTAGGTTGTTCTTTCTGGCGAAGTCGATGAGGACCGGAATGACTTCAGAAGCGTCTTCAACATGAAGGCGAAACTTGTCTCCGAGTCGTGAAACGTCGCTGATGTGTTCTAAGCCTCTAAATTTGTCGTTCAAATCGCTAGATGGGCTAACAGAGATTTCAATGACATGTCTCTCCTCCATTTCAGCTTTGAGTTTTTCAGGATTGTCAACTGCGACTAATTTTCCTTTGTCAATTACTCCTACTCGTCGGCAGAGTTGATCAGCTTCTTCGATGTAATGCGTCGTAAGAAAAATAGTTGTGCCGTTCGCGTTTAACTCCTTTATAAGGTTTCGAATGATTCTCATACTTTGAACGTCAAGACCCGTTGTAGGCTCATCCAAAAAGAGTATAGCGGGTTTATGAATCAAAGACGCAGCTATTGCCAGACGCCTTTTCATCCCCCTAGAAAAATTGCCCACATGGTCACTACGTCGTGCATACAGCCCGAAAAGTTCAAGAAGCTCCTTCGCCCTTTTAGCCCGTTCATTTCTAGACACGCCGTAGAGTTGAGCTGTAAAGATGAGATTGTCCCAAGCACTCATTTCATCATAGAGACTGACGACTTCAGGCACAACTCCAATTTGCTCTTTTGCCTTAATGGGTTCGTGGACAATGTTGTAACCACCAACCGTAGCACTACCGGAAGTAGGTTTTGTTTGTCCAGTAAGCAAACGTAAGGTCGTGGTCTTGCCAGCACCATTCGGTCCAAGAAAACCAAAAACTTCGCCTCGCCTCACATCAAAAGAAATGCTGTCCACTGCTACCATATCGCCATAACGTTTCGTCAAATTATTAACAGCCACTGCAATATCCATATTACACATATCCCTAATTTGGTTGTTAGACTCAAAGAAACTTAACCGCTCTTTACCTTTTATACCTCACGCTATATTTGAAGCGAAAATGATGCTTTATACGAATCGGCTCTCTATTACTTGACAACATAAAAGAGGATTAAGCGGGCCCGAGTAGATCAAAATCCCGAGATTCAAGTCGCTTAATTTTGGCCTACTCTCTCTGGGGATTTGACCCCCGATTCCTAAACCGATATTTAAACTGGTGTTTGAACCTGCACGGGACTACTAAACTCTAGAATCTAATTTATACTCCTCCAAAGAATATGTTGTGCGGTGAATATGAACGAAGACTGGCAACTTCTAGGAGAGGGAGTGATTATTCAATCAGTGCCTAGACTGATTAAACAGTATAAGGTTAATGTAGCTCTCCCAGAAGAACGGATGCTTTATGGTTTATCAATGCAACGATTCATTGATTTCATGGGTAAATATGAACAGGTTCTGCGTCAACTGTTCTGCGAGTTCGGAGTTTCATGGAATGATATTTACTTAAACTCGGACGTTGGCAAAGAAAGGCTCATGATTGCTGATAAAATGGATATAGACAAAGATGATAGTGTTCTCGATGTAGGCTGTGGAAGAGGCTTTTTCACAGTAGCCG
>JBKHJI010000009.1:0-35886 GCA_046538175.1 Bathyarchaeia archaeon
AGCTACCGTTGAGTAACTAACAGAGCAATATGCTCAATCACTAAATCTGAAATAGCCTTCTTTATCCCGTTTTCTTCTAATTTCGTTTCCAACTCAGCATCGGAGATATCGAAGAGCCGTTTGATATAGCCAACTTTTTCATCCAACAGATCGAGAACTTCGTCATCACGTTGTCCAGGAATCAACTGTGCAATTTTTTCAACAGTTTTTTCTACATCTCTTTTTTCTTCTGCCATCAACAACACAGCCACATTACACGATTTTTGTTTAATCCCGATGAGATCTAAGGCAGCGGTGATTTGCCTTTGCGCAGCAGCGTATAGAAGACACTCGACGGCGAGGTTTTTTGAAATGTTCGTCTTGTTTTTGAAGGCCTTCAAAGCATTAAGAGCGGCAAAGTAAAGATGTTGCCACCCGGCGACGAATTTAGCATCAAAAAACTGAACAGTCACGTTCTTCAATTCTTCGCGAACTTTGTTAAGAAAAGAGTCAACATTGTCGACACGTACATTTTTGAAGCCTATTATGGCAATGTGTTTTCGGAACTCTTCAACCTCTTTCAGCATTTCGAATCACCAAACTTTTCTTCTATGAAACGATCTGCCAATTCAGGGTCAAACCCGAATTCGACTAATGTCCGCTTTGCATCCTCAACCGATCTCCCTTTTTGCTGATATTTCTCAACAACTTTTCCAAAAGCTTCTTTTCTTTCCCAAGGGAAGATTACCCAGTTCCGAGTCGTTTTCTCGTAATAGTCTGGTTTTGTAACACTCCACGGTTTGTAATAAAGCGTGACTATCTTGAGGCTTTTAGCCCCTTGCTCGAGAAGATGACTTCGAACTAAACTGAGGCTTTTGCCAGTGTCAGAAACATCGTCAACCACTAATACCTTCTTGTCGTTAACATCAACCGAAATAGGCTGAGTTATAACAGGCTGCTCCCTAGTCTGTATAATGCCTAAATAGAACTCTGCTTTCACGTTAGCAATTTCAGGATTCTCCAACAAATCTGACAAAACTCTCGCAGGAGTCCAACCGCCCCTTGAAACTCCCACTATTATGTCAGGGTTGAACCCGTCATTTTGAATCTTTTGCGCCAACTCCAAAAGCATAGAGTAAACCTGTTCCCACGACGGAATTTCAAAACCTTCACTTCGCTGCAACTCAACATATCTCTCCAAGACAAAGAATACGGAGAAAAAACAGATTTAAACGTTTTACAATTCACCGGTGATTTCGATGAAAAAAAGCTACCGCTCTCAAAATTCTTTCTCAGTTGGGATTATTTTAGGCGCGATAGATACCCAGTTGACGGCGAACCTACGCGCAAAAGACTTTTCTATCTTTTCGTTTGAATAACAAACAAGGAATGGATGTGAACAAATGAAAATAATCGAATGCGTTCCCAACTTCAGCACCTCAGACTCCAACGTTGTGGAGGCAATTTTGTCTAGCCTAAAAAAGGCACAGGACGTTTACCTATTAGACTATACCTACGACGACTATTACAATCGACTCGTTGTCTCCATTGTAGGTGACGAAAAATCAGTGGTCCAAGGCGCCTTAAACTCTGCCGCAAAAGCCATCGAACATATAGACATGAACAAACACAAAGGACAACACCCCCGCCTCGGAGCGGTCGACGTGGTGCCTTTCATACCCATTCGAAACGCCACAATGGAAGACTGCGTCAAAGCAGCGAATGAGTTCGGCCGCATGTTAGCAGAGAAACACGGCGTACCAGTTTACCTCTATGGTGTGGCAGCCACAAACTCTGAACGAAGCGATTTAGACTGGATAAGAATAGGCGAATATGAAGCCCTAGCTGAAATGATCAAAAAGCCTGAACGGCGACCAGACTTTGGTCCCGCTGAAGCCCATCCTACTGCCGGGGCCACAATCACGGGGGCGCGCAAGATTATGGCAGGTTTCAACGTTGATTTGGGCACTTCTGACTTAAAGATAGCCAAGAGAATAGCCAAGGCATTACACGCAAAGAAAGGAGGGTTTGCAACCGTAAAAGCCATGGCTGCAGAGATCCCTGAAAAAAATGTCACTCAAATAGGTATGAGTATAACTGACTTTGAAAGAACCCCATTGTACAGAGTTTTTGAGGTGATAAAACTTGAAGCAGCTCGATACAACGTGCCCATCGTAGGTTCAGAGTTCTGCGGCATGGCTCCCCTAAAATCTTTGATAGACATTGCAAGGTACTATTTGAAAATCGACAATCTAACCGAAGACAGAGTTTTAGACATTGCCGTACAAAGAGCCATGGAAAAAGGCGAGCAGAGTGGTTAAGGAAACAGTAGATCTGCTAATTAAGAAAGCCAACGAACTCGTAACCGTGAACAAATTCAGCCAAAAACCTGCAAAAAAAGAACAAATGAACACTCTAGGCTTGATAAGAAACGGTGCAATCGCGGTTCATGAAGGAAAAATAGCAGCATTAGATGAAACAAGAAAAATTGAACAGAACTTCAAATCTGAAACCGTAATTAACGCTTCTGGAAAAACCGTGATGCCTGGATTTGTCGACTCCCACACTCACCTTGTTTTTGCAGGCGCCAGAGAAGAAGAATTTGAATCGAGACTGCAAGGAGCAAGCTACATAGAAATCTTGGCAAAAGGCGGCGGAATACTGAAAACTGTCAACGAAACAAGAAAAGCATCTAAAGAACAACTTATCGGAATCGCCAAACAAACACTCGACACCATGCTTGCACACGGAACAACAACCGTTGAAGCAAAAAGCGGCTACGGACTCGACAGCAAAAACGAAGTAAAATGCTTAGAAGCTGCAAAAGAACTGAACAAAACACATCAGGCAGAGGTGGTGTCAACTTTCCTCGGAGCCCACGCGGTTCCACTCGAATATGAAGGTAGGACGGAAGAATATGTGAACCTGTTGAAAGAGGAAATGATACCGAAAATTGCAGATCGGAGACTTGCCGAGTTTTGCGACGTCTTCTGCGAAAAAGGCGTTTTCAACGTTGAACAAACAAGAAAAATTCTTAACTCGGGTAAAAAACATGGGTTAAAACCGAAAATTCATGCAGACGAACTCACCAGCTTTGGAGGAGCCGAACTTGCGGCAGAAGTCAACGCTGTTTCAGCTGAGCATTTGCTTTTCGCTTCTGAAAAAGGATTGAAAAAAATGGCTGAGAAAGAAGTGGTGGCTGTCTTGCTTCCAACCGCGTCGTTCTCACTCATGATGGACAAATATGCTGACGCTAGAAAAATGATAAACCTAAATGTGCCTATAGCGTTAGGCACAGACTTTAACCCAAGCTGTTGGACAGAAAACATGCAGATCGCGATCGCTTTTGCTTGTCGGAAAATGCGTTTGACGCCGGCAGAAGCGATTACGGCAGCAACTATAAACGCGGCGCACTCTGTAAACCGCGCTGAAGAGATAGGAAGCCTAGAGAGAGGAAAAAAGGCCGACATAATCATCCTCAACATGCCCAATCACAAATTTTTAGGTTACAGATTTGGAGTAAACCTTGTAGACAAGGTTGTTAAAGCAGGAACGATAGTAGTGGATAGGGAAAAAAATGCCTAAACGAAGAGTGAAATGCATAACTGGACCTGAATTGCATTGTAAGAATTGGCAAATTGAAGGCATCTACCGGATGCTTCACCACGTTCTAGACCCAGAAGTGGCAAAAGATCCTGAGCATTTGATTGTTTACGGAGGAACCGGAAAAGCTGCCCGCGACTGGACATGTTTTGACAAAATAGCTGAAACCTTAGAACGCCTCGAGTCAGACGAAACTATGCTAATTCAAAGCGGCAAACCCGTAGCGGTTTTCAAAACTCACGAGTGGGCACCCAGAGCCTTAATAGCGAACGCCATGCTGGTGCCCAAATGGGCCACTTGGGACTACTTCTACGAACTGGAACAAAAAGGTTTGATCATGTTTGGTCAGATGACAGCCGGCTCCTGGGCGTACATTGGCACCCAAGGAATCTTACAGGGCACTTACGAAACGTTGGCATCAGTTGCCAAAGAACACTTCGGTGGAAGCTTGGAGGGGAAACTTGTTTTGACAGCAGGTTTAGGCGAGATGGGAGGAGCGCAGCCCCTTGCTGTGACAATGAACGACGGCGTAGCGTTGATAGTGGAAATTGACAAGAAAGCCATAGACAGGCGCATTAGACACAGATACTTGCAAACTTGGACCGACAACGTTGACGATGCAATCGGCATGGTGATGGACGCTAAACGGAAAAAAGAGCCGAAAAGCGTAGCCCTTCTAGGCAATGCCGCAGAAGTACATCCCGAACTCGTCAAAAGAGGAGTGACCCCAGACATTTTAACCGACCAGACTTCTGCCCACGATCCTCTCAACGGATACTACCCCGTAGGATTCTCCAAAGAGGAATCCGACCAACTGCGGAAGACAAATCCCAAGGAATATATCCATAAGGCGAAGAACAGCATGAGAGTCCAAGTAGAAACCATGGTGAAGATGATGCGGAAAGGCGCAGTGACCTTCGAATACGGCAACAACCTGCGGCAACAAGCCTACGACGCTGGCTACAAAGACGCTTTCAACTATCCGGGTTTTGTGCAACGCTATATTAGACCTATGTTCTGCGAGGGAAGAGGTCCATTCCGCTGGACATCGTTGACAGGAACCCCAGACGACATATACAAACTAGACGACGTCATCCTCCGAGAATTCGCTTACAACAAAGAGCTATGCCGCTGGGTACAGAAAGCAAAGAAAGAAGTGAAGTTTCAAGGCTTGCCGGCACGAGTCTGCTGGTTGGGATTTGGAGAAAGAGCCAAGTTCGGAAAAATCATGAACGACATGGTGCGCAAAGGCGAGCTTTCTGGACCCGCTTGGATTGGACGGGACCATTTAGACTGTGGAAGCGTGGCTTCGCCGAACCGTGAAACCGAAAAAATGCTGGACGGCAGCGACGCCGTTGCAGATTGGCCCATACTAAACGCCTTACTAAACGCAGTAGGCGGTGCCACTTGGGTTTCGGTTCACCACGGCGGAGGCGTAGGCATAGGCTACAGCATACACGCTGGAATGTGTCTAGTCGCTGACGGATCCAAAGACGTGGAGAAACGACTAGCGACAGTGTTAACCACCGATCCAGGTTTAGGGATCGTGAGACACGCAGATGCAGGATACAAAAAAGCTGAGAAAATGGCGAAAGAAAATAAAATCAAAATGCCCATGCTTAATTGAATTGAGGTGTGCTAAGAGAAGGATGCGAAATGACTGAAAATCCACTTAGGCTTGTTGGATATTGCGGGCTTTACTGCGGTTTATGCGCCAACCGAAACAGAATTCCCAAAAGAGCAAAGCTACTGCAAGAGGCGCTTCGAGAAGAAGGAATGGACTGGTGGCATCAATACGTCCCGTCGATGAAGAAGACGTTTCCTGTCTTCTGGAAATTCCTAGACGATTTAATGAACAATAACTGCACTTGTAGAACAGGAGGAGGCCCACCTGACTGCAAAATAAGAGAATGTGCCAAAAAGAAAGAAGTAGACACGTGCCCCCTTTGCGTGGACTATCCCTGCAGCCTAATTGGACAACTAGCTGAACACTATGTCACATCCATACAGGATGGAAAACGCCTAAAAAAGATAGGACTTAAAGCGTGGGTTAAAGAGCAAGAGGAAAGAGCCAAACGCGGAGTGGTATATGCCGATATCCGCATACCTTGGAAAAAAGAGTAGACCTAGTATTATATGGTTTGACGTAGGAGAAAGAGTTTATGAAAGAAGTTGTGATAGACGGTGAAAGCTTAACCATAGAAGACGTTGTAGCCGTCGCCCGTCACGGCGCCACGGTGTCCATTTCTGAAAAAGCCGAAGAAAAAGTTAAACGAGCGCGAAAAACCTTGGAGCAACTTATCAACGAAGAAAAAGTAATCTACGGAGTGACAACAGGTTTCGGCGCCTTAGGAAACGTAACCATACCTCCTGAAGATTTGAGGCAACTTCAAGTAAACCTCATTCGAAGCCATTCTTCAGGTGTCGGAAGACCGTTAAGCAAAGATGCAACACGAGCGTTAATGCTACTGCGCGCCAACACTTTGGCTAAAGGGTATTCTGGAGTTTGTCTAAAAACATTAGAGACATTGGTACAGATGATTAACAAGGGTGTGCACCCCGTTATTCCTGAGAAGGGATCGGTAGGCGCCAGTGGCGATTTGGCGCCTCTTTCCCACATGGTTTTGGTGATGTTAGGTGAAGGAAAAGCCGGGTTTCAAGGTGCAACTGTAAGCGGAGAAGAAGCCATGAAAAAGGCAAACATTACGCCCATAACGCTGGAAGCAAAAGAAGGAGTGGCTCTAAATAATGGCACTCAGATGATGACGGCTATTGCCGCTCTCGCTATTCATGACGCAGAAAACCTGCTGCAAACCGCTGAAGTCGCCGCGGCTCTTAGCCTTGAAGCATTATGTGGAATAGTAGACACTTTCGACGAGAAAATCCACAGTGTAAGACCTCACAAAGGACAGTGTGAGAGCGCCAAAAACATTCGCAACATTATTTCGGGCAGCGATTTGGTAAAATCTAGCAGCGAAGCCGCCGGAACAAACGAGTACCCACAAGACCCATACTCTTTAAGATGTATCCCCCAAGTTTTAGGATCGGTGCGCGACGTGATAAGCCACGTGAAAAACGTGGTGGAAGTGGAGATTAACTCGGCAACTGACAACCCACTCGTCTTCGCAGATGGCAAATGTTTATCGGGGGGGAATTTTCATGGCCAACCCGTCTCTTCAGCCATGGATTATCTTTCCATCGCTTTAGCGACGACTGGCAACTTTTCTGAGAGAAGAACAGCAAGACTTGTGGATAAAAACTTGAGCAGAGGACTCCCTCCATTTCTAATAGCGGACAAAACTAAACAAGGACTGCAAAACGGCTTTATGACGGCACAGTACACAGCTGCGGCTTTGGCTTCAGAAAACAAGTCCTTAGCCCACCCGGCCAGCGTCGATTCTATTCCCACTTCAGCCAATTTTGAAGACTTTGTGAGCATGGGACCGATCGCAGCGAGGAAAGCAACGGAAATTCTTAGAAACACAGAATATATTGTCGCCATCGAACTGCTTTGCGCTGCGCAAGGTGTTGAATTTCGAGGAGCAGATAGACTTGGGAAAGGCACGAAAATGGCGTACGAGCTATTAAGAAAAAATGTATCTGCTCTTGAAGAAGACAGAGCGGTTGGCGAAGATATCGAAATTGTTAGAGCACTGATTATAGAAGAAAGCTTTGTGAAGCTAAAACAATAGACTCGATATTGTCTATGAGAGTCTCTGCAGTGCTTTTAGTCTTTTCACAATGTTGGGATGAGTAGAAAGTAGTTCCAACAATCTGTCCCAGCCAGTCACTTTTCTCTGCAATATTTTGTCAACCAGCCTTTGGTCGCTTCCGTATTGAGCCATCGCTTGGGCATCTGCAGCTGCTTTATCAGGGTCGGATATGAAGAGAGCTTTGAAAGCATTCAACTGTCCCGACTGGGGCGTTTTCCTCTTCATCCGTCCACTTGCATAAACTATCTTCGCCAAACCCGAGGAAAGCTTTCTGTGACCATCTTCTACGATAGACGAGCTGTGACGGTCGGCATAATACTCTCGCAGACGACTCAAATACAGTATGAAGATAGTAAGTATCCAGTAAAGAACGATGCTGGCTAGCCCAATAATTGCTGCCGCCCCTCCGCTGCTGTCTCTGCCTCTACGCCCAAACATCGATGAGAATAAAAATGAGAAGCCTATGTAGTAAAAGATCGCCGGTAAAATGGAAACAAACATCATTACTTGAACGTCCCTATGTTTGAGGTGGCCGAGTTCGTGGCCGATGACCGCTTCAACTTCTCCTTTATCCAAAGTTTTCACAAGTCCTTCGGTGACAGCCACTCTGCTTCCTGCGATGGGAGAACCATAAGCAAAAGCGTTGGGAATGGGGATGCGAGCTAACATCAGTCGAGGTTTTTTGATGCCGCTTTTCTGGCTCAGCTGCTCCACCACAGCATATAGTTCAGGGTTTTCCGACTGCGAAACTGGACGTGCCCGATAGATAGCGTCAATCAAGTAAGGTGAAATCAGCCACTGCAAAATGTTGAAACCAACCACGAAAAAAATCAGCAAATATAGGTCAAAACCTACAATCAACTGCAAGAGGACCGCGAAGAATAGCGTGGAAAGCCCTATTATAATTGTTAATGTTCCCAGCATAGAGGCTCGCAGTTTTAAGAGAGAACTCACGTTTTAATCAATTCCGAAGAATTTCACAAGCCAAGTCTTTCTTATATTTTTTACTCTTTCGGTGGCGAGTTTTCTGAAACAGAAGCCTCTCCGAATTTTTTCAACACGTTTGACAATTCATCTTTCACCAGGACCGCTAGTTTTTCGCTAACAAAACCTTTGGCAACCGCTTTTTCTAATTCGTCGTCGTCCAATACTTGGACGACGCCGTCTGGAAAAAGGCAAACGTCGACTTCCAAATCTACGTACCGAATCCACCGCGGATACAACTCTAAAGGAGTGTGAAAGTTAACATGCCCGCCTTTGTACACACCGTTCTCGGAGAAATATTTCGTTGTGTAATGCCAACCGCCTATTTTTGCTTCGGTGATTGCTCTGTCTCCTGGTTCTTTCGGGGTGCCTAAAGCGTCGTAGAATCCTTCGCTTTTAATGGTCCTAGAATACTGCAACGTCTCATCGCCGCATTCTTCTACTCGTGCCTCACCCAAATAGTAGACTTTGCCGTTTGGTTTTACATGTTCAATACTTATCACAGAGCCTTCTGATGGATATTCCGATGTAATGGTTTGGGAGAAAAGGAGCCTAGCTTCTTCGAGTGAAACGTTGTTTTCGAGCATTTTTTCGGCGGTCTCAAGTGTTGCTGAGATTTTCCTTCCACAAGCTTTGTAATAGTGATGAGCGTTTAAGGTGGGTGTCACTTTGGCGCGAACTTCGTCCAAGCTGGCTTTGGAAAGCGCTGGAAACTCCACGTTCATGTAATATTGGCTCCCCCAAAGCAGTACGGGCGCCTTTTGCTGTTTGGCTCTCTCGAAGATTTTTCTGTGGATATTTGACAAATTGTCGATTTCGCGTTCAAGAATTGTTTCAGGCTGATCTGCAGCAGAACTCCTCCAGATAATTCCAATCTTTGGAGGGGCAATTTTTTTCCCAAATTTGATTAGACTTGTTCTTTTCTGTGGGTCGCGAATCTTCAAACTAACCTTTACGTTTTCTTCAGGTATCAAAACTGCATATTTGCCAGAGGTGCTGATTTTTCTGCTCAACAGGGGTTGTCTGGTTGAGGTTGTTCTTCGCTCAACTTGAACTATGACCTCATCTGTTTCGTTGGTTTCAACTTGTTTTTTGGGAAGTTTGCCCACAGCAGATCCGACGTCAACGTAAACAAATTGTTCCGACTCTTCGTCTTCTTTTATGACGCCTTTGAAAACCCCATCTGTGGGGAAAGATTGTTTTCTGAAGATTACGTCTGGTAAACGCTGCAATAAAATTGCTTGCAGAGCTGTGAGAGATTCAGATTTTCCTACTACATGGAGCCCTTGCTTGTTATGCCTGTCGTAAATGTCGACGTCTGGCGGTTTCGAGTTCTGGCTGAGTGTAAACCGCTTCTTTATTGTAGGGGATGGCTGCACAATCTCAAATTCATTATCTAACAAAAGCTTGGTGATGGCAGTGGAGTATATCCCTCTAACTCGAGCCTTGAATTTCAAAGCGTTTTCTTCTCCACGCGGTGTAGATTTCCAGCCTTACTGATTTCGAATTTCACGCCTAAAATTTTTTGAGCAAGCCAAATGTTGCTGTCCAGATGGTCGGTCATGGAGCGAGTGAGAAACGTCGAGTTGCCTTCTGCCAATGCCATGTAAGGGATAAGCATGTCTGCCAGATGCACGTCCACGGTGGCTTTAGCTTCTATTTCCCGCAACAGGTTTTCTGCAGCTTGGCGACCTACTGCCTCGCTTGGCTTTCTCAGTTCACCTATAGCGTCGCCACCTAAAATAACACCTGTACTGGTTTTCGCCCACAACGTGAGGGAGCTACCTTTCTGCATAGGATTCGAAAAATCGTTGACAACTTGAATGTTAGCCTCATATCCACAGGCCTTCAAAAAATCGCGGGCTGCTTTCGCCTGACGCTCAGCAACTTTTCTATCGGCTAAAAAAGTGCATACTGATATACCCTCCACCGATTCTAGCATTCCAAAATCGTCTAAAATGAGAGACTCAAGTCTAGAGCAAGGTTGAACCTCCAGCGAGACTTCGCCCATACCTTTAGGATAATAACCATATTTGTGAACCGTTAAAGAGATTTTCAAGCCCATTTTTCTAAGAGCTGGAACAAAAACGTGGTTTAGATAGTTTATAGTAGGAGAATGAAAAACATCCGTACCTCCTTTAGAAACGTGAAGAGAAATAGGCCTCTCTGCAAAAGCACAAATCGGAAGCACCGTAATCAAAAGCATGGGAATACTTCCAGCGGTGCCGATCTCTGCCTCAAACTTGCCTCCCACGATTTTGGTTGGATGCAGCCAGATTTCCTTAGAGTCAAGCTCAGCTCCTTTCAAGCTAGCGCGGCAAAGTTTTGCAGCGGTGAGCACCGCTTCTAGGTGTTGGGGTCTCAAACCTGGTTGAGGCCGGTTTTGCCTAATATTGAATATGTGAAGGGGTTTGTTCAGAATCGCAGCCATGGCCACCGACAAGCGGAGAATGGTGCCGCTGCCGCTCTTTTGACTTCCATCAACTTCTAGCAACTTTCGTCCTCAACGAGTACTCTTCAACGTTATGAGAAGAACCTATTTTACGTTACGTTTACGCATAGGGCAAGGACAAGATAAATGAGGAACCAAGACTGATAATAAGTGAAAAGGGAGAAAAAAGCAGAATGAGTGAAGCAAAACCCGACATAGAAGAAATATCCCGCAGGTTAGCTCAGGCGCTTGACGTTTTGAAAAGAATTTACGAAGATTTACAAGACATCTCAAAATCGCTAAAAACAGTCAGCCCAGCAAAAGCACCGACTGCCGAGCCTTCGGTGGCGCCCGAGAAGCCGACCTCCGAGGCTGTGAGTAAGCAGATGGAAGACGTTAGAATGATGTTTTCGGAAGACTTGGAAGAAATGCTGGTTTTTGAAGACAAGGCTAGCTTCATCAAGATAACTCCTCGTCAATATTTAGGCTCAGAAAATTTTGCAAAAATCGCATCTATTGTTCGAGAGGCAGGCGGCGAATACGTCAGCGCTGGAAAGGGCAGCCACTTCAGAATCCCAAAATAACATTCCAGTCTACCAATCTATTCGGAAATCTTCAAACTTGCCAGCATAGGCTTCCCAACTAACTTCAGTGTGGCTCACCCTTGCTCCAGAAGGACCTCTCTTACAGAATTCGAGCATTTTCTCAACATCGTCTTTCTCTCCTTCGAAAACTGCTTCCACTCTTCCGTCTGAAAGGTTTCTAATCCAGCCTGCCACGTTGTGTTTGCGAGCTCTTTGCCTTGCTTCTGCTCGAAAGAAAACCCCTTGAACTCTTCCACTAACGAGGATATGAGCTCGAATTTTCATATCACAAATCCCAAATGGTTAACCAAAAAAAGATTGATAAAGATTTTCAGCGAACCGTGCACTAGATGATTCTAAGCAATTGGAACCCGACCTATATAGCTCCAATCATTCCCACAAGCATAAATGCTGTTCATACAAGCTAGTTTTCTCTTTTGGCAAATAGTTTTACCGATCTCTCTCCGCTTTGTGTTATGACGTTACGCCATCTGTCTTAAAAGGCGTCTGCGCCAAAGACGTTTTTGAGGAGCCAAAATGTTCGAAAATAATGGAAAATTCCTGATATACTCTTCAAACACGTTGAATTCTGAACGTCTAAAAATCGTAGGGTCAGCTGTAGCAAAAGTTGCAGATACTTTGAAGCTTGAGACAGAAGTTTCTTCAAGGCGAAAACTCCTCTCTATCTACGTCTATTACAAGAACGACGCCGGAGATGAAATTCCTGTGTACTCTGACTGGGGAAAAAGCTGGAAAGAAGAAGATGTCTACCGCGCCATTAGAAACATGATGTTTGTCCTCTCTTTCCATCCAAGCCATTCGAGCCTCCGAACCATAAGAAAAGGCATCTACATTTCAGCCTAGTGTGTTTTGCTAAACCTTATACACTCGTTGGAAAGCTCCATTTCGTACACTTGATTAACATCAAATTTCATCTCTAACTGATCGTATTCTTGCTCGGTTAAGAACAAAACGATTTTCGGCAAATTAAGTCCTGTCTGCGCGACGTGCATAGGAAGCTGCTGCTGCAAAGCTTGCACCACGCTTTGCACCATTCTTGCTTCTTCGGTGGCGGGTTGGATGGCAAATCGGGGTATTTTGCGTTCTTCCACTAGCTCTATGCGTTTGCCTAGGGTTCCTTCTGGATCGCGTATTGATTCAATGCGTTGAACTCTTACAAGTACCACTTCAAATTCCTCTCTTTCTATTATCTCGCAACATCAGGTTTTATGCGTTTCTACGTTATTCCATTTCGACTGTGGCGGGAGGTTTAGGTGTTACGTCATAATACACAGAGGAGACGTTAGGGCAAGTGTTCAAAATCTTGTCTGCCGTTTCCTTCAGTGTAGCCCAAGGAATTTTAGACACCTCTGCAGTTAAAAAATCGCTAGTTTGTATCGCTCTCAAAACGATTACATATGGCTGTGGTTGGGCTCTCTCTTTTACTGCGTATATTACGCGTGTAAAGAAAGGGTCTTCGGTAGTGGCTTTAGCTTGGAGGGCGCCGAGGCTGGCTATGGATGGAGTGTGAAGACCACCGTCTACGCTTTGTACTCTTAACGCTGCGATTCCGCCATATCGTCTTTTGCCGCCTTTAACGCCAGTGGCTTTGGCTTCAAAAACTTCAACAGAGACATGTCTCGAAGGAACGTTAAGAAAACGGGCAGCAATTTCTTGAACATGAGTGCTCCTCGGATAGGAAATTGTTTTGTTGTCAAGAATCGTAGCGAAATATTGGTTTGGTCTATGTTTTTCAAAATCCTCTTCGACAATAGTTGTCGCCTTCTTCTCCGAATCCAGTTTGTCCGGTTTGATTTCACCTACCACACGAACAGACAAACCTGGACCAGGAAAAGGCTGTCTCTCAGCAATTTCCGGAGGAACCCCAAGATGCCGAGCCACCATACGAACTTGGTCTTTGTAAAGCGACGCCAATGGTTCAACTACTTTAAACCCATAACGTTCCAAAGTGTTTATGCCCATCTGTTCAAGGACATTGTGTTGAGTTTTTACTCCGCCTGTGGTTTCCACAATGTCAGCTTTGATTGTTCCTTGAACAAGCATTTTACACTCAGCTTTGCGGGCGGTTTCGCCTAAGATTTTGTAAAAAGTTTCACGGAATACTTTACGTTTTTCTTCGGCATCTTTTAGCCCTTCAAGCACCTTCAGAAAACGTTCTTGAACATTTAACACTTGCATCGACAAGTTCAAAGGAGGCTGCGATACTAGTTGGGCAACGTGTTGAGGCTCGCCTTCTCGCATAAAAGCATCGTCCAACATCACGCATGAGAGTCTGTCGCCTATTGCGCGGTGAGTTAAAACCGCGCTTGTGACGCTGTCAACACCGCCTGAAACAGCAACTAAAGCTCGTTCATTCGCTACGAGCCTCTTTATTTCTGCTACCTGTTTTTTAACGAATTCTTGTGGCTCAAAAACTTCCAAGCGTAACCACCTCACAACAGAGTGTCTACAGTTTCTTTGCTCAAGTATTTACCGTTTCGCGGTAGTCTAGAAGTCCCCATGAGTTGAAGCAGTCTCTTGAGGGGGATTGGCGCGTTTAGTTCACGCAAATTTCTAAATCTGATGAACGTGGCTTTGGTTCGGCCTTTCATGAAATCCAAATATTCATCATGGGATTCGAAAACCGTCTCTTCACCGTATGTTTCCCACAATTTCTCAATCTCTCCTACAACACGTTCTTCAAAGTCGCCGATTCCTCTGATCGCCCTCACAGGATGTTTGACATAGAAAAGCAACAACCCAACGTCAATGGGACCTACCTTGTTTTTGCGAACGAAGGCTTGAACCTTTTTCCCTGCACGGTTTTGAAGGACACGTCTATTCCACCATTTTTCTTCGGTGAGAAGAATGTAAGCATATTTGGCCAAGTGTGACACTCTCGGTGATACAAATAAACAGTTTGAGGCTATAAAATTAATGTGGAAAGTTCTTGCATAGTTTAGTCTTCCATGTCTTCTCAAAAAGATGAAAAAATCTAGTTTGACGATTTTCTGAACACCGTCTTCCTTTTTTCGACATGGAATCATGAATTTTTAACACTTAGAGCCGAAAAAACATGGAATCCACCCTAGCGTAAGGTCTAAAGGCTCAACGCTGGCTAATACAATAATACAAACGCATGAAGGCCGCCTGCACCGAAGCCTTTTTGTGATGCTGAGATGTCGGTTGTCTGAGGCAGTGTTATGACGATTGTAGCGTCTTCGTTTATGTCGATATTCGTTAGGAGTAATGAATCATAGGGGCTATCTTCTGGCGGGATTATTGTGAGAGATACGTTGGCGTTTGGGAAGACTGAGATGTTAAATTCCCCGTCATCATTTGAGAGTGTAGATGCTTTAAACCAGCCTGAAAAATCGTCAAAAGTTGTCAGTACTTCTGAAGAATTGTTGTCTGGCGACGTTACTTGAATGGTAACGTTGGCCACTGGGTTGCCTTCGGCGTCGATTATTTTTCCTGAGAGATAGCGGTTTTGCAGGGTGAAAGTTATGGAGGTATTCTCGGATATGTTGAGCGTCGTGTTTTTTGAGAGCCAATATTCTTGTGGGGTGTTCGAGGTATGATTTGAGCCTGACAGTTCTATAGTGTATACATCGGCGGGAACGGTTATGGAGAATGATCCTTGTTCGTCGGTGTAGGTTCCGACGTTGAAGCTTTCAGATTTGAAGGTTACATATTGGTTTTGAACAGCGGTGCCATTTCTATCGTATACTGTACCGCTTATCGTGAATTCTACGGGGTTATCGACTGTTACTGTCACTGTTTTCTGATCGGTGTTACCGTTTACGTCTTCAGCTCTAACGATAATTGTATAGGATATGTTGGCTTCGCGTGGGGTGTCCCACTCTGCTTCCCAGTAGCCGTTTGTTGAGTTGTAAGCCATTCCTGTGAAGGTGGAGTTGTCAACGGTATATTCGACTTTGTTTATAGGTGCAGTAGTGTTTTCAACAGACGCTTGAACAGTTACGGTGTCTTTGACTGTTGAGCCGTCGGGGGGATTCACTATGTTGACAGTTACAACTTCAGAGGAAATCGCAGATATTGCTGCTGAAGCGTTTACTAATCCGTAACCGTACAGGTTGTCTCTGCCTTCGTCGCCTAGGTCTGTAGCGGTGTTCTGAAGTATGCTTCTCACTTCTTTGTTGGTTAAGCTGGAATTTTTATACCGGATGAGGGCTGCAACGCCTGACACGTGGGGGCACGCCATTGAAGTGCCGCTTATGGTGGCGTAATTGTTGTCTTTCCACGTGGAGTATATGGAAACGCCGGGAGCAGCAAGTTCAACAGTTGGACCCGTACTAGACCACGACGCCCTCTCATTATACCTGTCCGTGGCAGCAACAGCTATAACGGCATCATACCTTGCAGGGTATTCCACGTTGTCTCCTTCGCCATCAGGATTGCCACTGTTACCGGCCGCTGCAACGAGTAAAAGACCTTGCCGATAAGCTGAGTTCACTGCGTTGCGTAACGCTGGATGGTTGGTTGAGCTGCCCCAACTCATTGAAACTAAATGCATTCCGTTATCTATTGCCCATTCGATGCCCTTTACCGCCCAGCCTACTGTACCGGTTCCATCACTATCCAACATTTTCACGGCGTATAGATGGACCTCGGGGGCCGCGCCGACGACTCCTATAGTGTTGTCTATGGCAGCGACTATTCCGGCAACATGTGTTCCGTGACCATTATCATCGTCTGGATCGTCATCACTGTTAACAAAATCGTATCCTCCGTAAATCTGCAAATCTTCGTGGGGGCTGATGCCAGTGTCGAGAATAGCTATTTTTATGCTGTTGCCTTTCGTTTGGGGCCATACTTCAGGCGCTTTTACCCGTTCGACCCCCCAAGGAGTAACTTGCCCTAAGAGTTCTACCTTACTGTTTTCCTGAATATACGCTATCTTCGAGTTCCTGCCTAACGATTCTACAGCTGCTCTAGGCAGAGTAGCTAGCACAGCATTAATGAGCGTATAATTATGTTGAACTTCGCCGCCATGTTGTCTAATTAAGGCAATGTCTAGGTAGTCGACGAAGCCTATAATTACCTCGACCTTGACAGCATTGGCGCCTATAGAAAAAAAACCGTAGCTCAGACAACCGAAAGAAAGAACAAGTGCCATCAGAAGGACACTTAGCCGAGGTTTACGCTTCATAACTTTCACCTCTGCTAAAAAATATAATGGCCGTTCTCTCTTTTAAACATATATGAACATACGTCGAGCATATAAACTCCTCCTTAGTGCTTGAAAACCTATTACAATGCTCCAGCTCCGGTTACATAACCCGCGATTGGGGAAGTTGATTTTCATAATATTTCGCTTCGAAGGCACAATGGGCCGCCACAAGACAAAGGATATCCTCCATGTGGTGACAGCCTTAGACCATAATTAACGACCAAATAGCTTGGCTCAGCTATCGTATTCTATCTTAGACCAAGCGTGCTGTCCGCACATGAGTTTATCCTTAACGTAAGCTAACACTAGGTCTATGTGGAACGGTTTGCAGCTATATACATCTAGAGTGAAGAATCTGTGACTGTTCCAACTGTAGAATGCTGCGCCCGATTCAGCCCAAGCTACGAACCCTCCAAGGCCGTGATGTAGCTCAGAGAACTTGTCTGGCGAGAAGATATATGGGCCTGCGATAAGCTTCATACCAATGGTTTCACCTAGTTCCTTTAAGAAATGTTCAAGGAAAACTTCATCTAAGTATACGTCGTAGTATCCTTCCACTACAAGCCTTTCTCTGTAGATTTCTGGTTCAAGATTCTTCATGTCTAAGCTAATCCCAGCACTTCAGGTAATCTTTTAAGCTATTTCACGACACAACTATTTATATGGAGTATTTCTAGGTTTAAAGAATTTTATGAAATTGTGAAAAAAGAAAAGTATTACTTTCCTTAAACACAGCTATGAATAGTTAACTATTCAAGGTTGCAGAACGTGAAGCTCCTGATTAGTGTTACAAGTAAAGATGAAGCCATAGAAGCGGTTAAGGGTGGAGCCCACATTATTGATGTTAAAAACCCGAAAGAGGGCTCTCTAGGTGCTCATTCTCCTAGAGTAATCAGGCAAGTTAAAGAAGCCGTCTCAAACAATGCAGAGCTAAGTGCGACACTGGGCGACTTGCCGAACCTACCAGGAACAGCTTCTCTTGCAGCCTTAGGCGCTGTTACTTCTGGGGCGGATTATGTTAAGGCAGGACTCTTCGGGGTGAAAACATCTACAGAAGCCATAATCTTGATGAAGGAAGTGTGCAGAGCTGTAAAGGACTACAATGATGCTTCTAAGGTGATTGCTGCAGGTTATGCTGATTTCAAAAAGGTTGGTTGCTCAAGTCCGTTGAAGCTTCCCCAAGTCGCATATAAAGCTGGAGCAGACGGAGTAATGATAGACACCAAAGTTAAAAATTCTCAAAATAAGTTGTTTGACTTTTTAAGTGATGAAGAATTAAGGAAATTTGTTGATGAGTCACATAACTTTAATCTGATAGTTGCTCTCGCTGGCTCTTTGGATGTACAAGACATTCCGAAATTATGCGATTTAGGTCAAGATGTTATCGGAGTTAGAGGAGCTGTCTGCACTGAAAAAGACAGACTAAAGGGCAGACTTGAAAGGAAACGGGTGGCAAGCTTTGTTAAAGAAGTCAACATGTGTGAAAGAGCAATTAAAAGGTAATGTGTGTAGAAATGGGCTTTTCGTTTTCTAGAATTGCCTCGATTCTTTTTGGATATCTGCCATTGACAATGAAGCAATCCAGTTTTGTTCTAAGAAGGATTTTGGGTAAAGTCTTGTCTACACTCGTTGTATTGTTCCAAGCGAGTAACTTTTTGGCTGACATTCCCTTTATCAGTGTAGCATTCGAGTCCTTTTTGGGGTCCTTTGTAAAAATTCCATCCACGTCAGTGACCAAAATCAATTTCCTAGCATGTAGTACGCTAGCAATGTGGGCAGCTATTGTGTCCGAGGTTACATCCCACGAATGCTCTAAAGGGTCTTTGCAAAAGACAAACCTCGAGGGCAAAAGTATTGGCAACATTCCGGTTACGGATTTTTCCATTTCTTTTATGGAGTAAGACACGTGTGAGTTCGGTGTGATATGGGATAGAAACAGTCCAAACTGATCCATGGCCAGGATCGCCATCTTATGAGAAATGGTGTTTGAAAGATCGTAGATTTTGTCAAATTCTCTTACGGTGTCTGCAAATTTGCCTCCGCCGGGCACTACTAGAACTCTACGGGTCTGGGCAATTGTACCCAACTTGTGACATAATTTCCTGAGGTCTGCGGGATGTTCGGCTAAGCTTCCACCCACCTTTATGACTGCTTCCATTGTATAATTTTTCCCTCCAACTTGCTTGCGGCCATAAGCGCTACACCAACAGAAGGCGACACAATGGCAGCATCAACGCCTAACAGTTCAGCGAGGTCGATAACACGTTTTAAGCCGGCTTTTTCAGCCGCTTTTCTAGCCAAAAAGTTTCTGCCAAGTCCTATAACCACCGCAGGGATGCCTTCACGTGTTCGTGGCTTTATCCTGTCGTAAACTCGCCTTAACCCTTCAGCGATTTGTGCGACTTGTTTTTTGTAAATGAACTGAGCCATGGTGATAATCTCCTGTTCACTTAAAATGTCAATGTCGGCGCAAACCACACGGGCTAATCTGGCTATTGCCTCTTTTTTTGCTCTCCTGCGGCCATCAGCGGTTTCCACAGTATAGTCTTTTTCCGTGATGTGATCAAGGAGCATGTGTATGTCGCCGGATTGGGCGAAGAGTTCTGAAGACACTCGGGTCATCTGCCCTCTGATGGGAATACACTTGACAATGGTGGCTACGTTTGTTCTCAAAGCGCCAGTGTAGATTAGTTCTCCATTCGTAAGTTTCTCTAGGTCTGTTTTGCCTTTCACGGCGATTTCTCCATTGATTATTGGAATGATGCTTGTTGTGGTGCTTCCAACGTCAATTGCCAGGCAGTTTGTAATCATCTGTGAAACCATCCAGCCCGTCGCTGCCCAATTGGCAGCAGCCACCTTAAGCGGTTCTTTTCTTGCATTCTCAATTGGCATTAACTGGGCTTCCACATTGAGGACAAAAGTCGGCACATCAGTGAAAACTTGGGCTACACAATCCAACACATGGTTAACCCCATGCTTTTTAGTCCAGTACACGTCGGACAACTCAGCGGTCATCGTTACACCGACACCATCTAACGTAACCGACCTGACCAAGTTTTCTATCAGTTTTTCGACAACTTTTGGAAGTTTTTCCTTCCCGTCTTTCCATATTGGAAAATATTTTATGGCTGTTTTGAGCTCTTTCACCGAACCGTCTTCTGTTTTGATGAAAGCTGCTTTGGTGCTTACACCTCCTACATCCAAGCCCACAACATTTACCACGTTGATCACCTCTCTGAAAGTATACCTTGAAGACGTTTCTTGGCTCTGTAGAAAGTCGCTTGGGCATTCTTTAGTCTAGTAGAGTAGGAGGCAAGAAGAGCGTAAACTGGTTCGTTGTTGAGGAGTGGAAAGGGAGGCGACACAACCTCGTCTAATTTGTAGATTTTTGAGAGGATCAGATGGTTGGGACAAGGAACTTTTACCTTTGAAAAGAAAACACAACCTAAACTTCGCACATTTTCTGGAAGCTTCTGCTTGAACACCGCGTCGATTAATGCTTGAGCTGGATTGAAATTTACAACCTTCCTCAAGCCTATGTAGGATGTTGTGAGCCTCGGATTAACTTCCATAACCACTGGGCTCTCTTTGGTTAAGACTATGTCGACGCCGACATAGCCCTTAAGTCCCTTCAGAGAGTTAACTGCTATTTGAGCTGCTTTTAAAGCCTCTTTCTCCAACGAATGAGTAAAAGGAACTATTCCTCCATTATAGTTGGATTGCGAGTGAGGTGGTGCCAGTGTAACTATTTGTTTGTTCAAAGTGATAGGCAGGGCTTTTTCACCGGTTGAAATTAAGCTGACGCTGGCGCTAACTCCCTTAATCAGCTTTTGGACAATAAAACATTTACTTGATGATTCTCGCATTATTTTGTCGACGGCTGCAGCTATCTGACCAGAGCCTCTAACTATGCTTAAACCTGAACATCCAACTCCATCTATCGGCTTAAAAACAACAGGGAAGCCAAGTTCACTTACTATACGCTTAATATGACTTACCTTTTCAAGAAGACTCATCGTTACCGTTTCAGGAACTCTTAGCCCACTTTTCGCCAACGATTTGTAGATTGTCACTTTGTTTGAAGCTTTTTTTATAGCATCAATTGGGCTGTTTAAGCAAGTTCCTCCACAAGCTTCTACAATCTCGACAAGCTTTTGTAAGACTTGCCCCGACTCTGGGCCAATTACGTAAACGGCATCAACAAGACTCGAAAGTTTCTTTAGGTTTTTATCGAGTTCTTTTCTGGAAGATGTTGAAATTATTTTATCGGCTTCTATAGGTGGATTCGATTTCTTAAGCCTAGAGTCGAGGAAGGTTGTGGTGTTGTATCCTCGGGCTTTGAAGTCAGAGATTAAGGTTCTTAACATGCCATATCCTTCGCTTAACATGTCAAGCGGTATTCTCTCGTCAGCAAATCCGCCTCCTGAGGCATGTTCATAAACCAAAAGATTCAAACCATTACCACACATCCACTAATATATCGGAGAGGGTTCTATTGAAAATTATTCCAGTGATTGACGTTTTAAATGGCGTTGCGGTACACGCTACACGAGGTGAAAGAAAGCGCTACCTCCCTTTAAGAAGCGTTCTGTGCAAGTCGGCGGACCCATTAGATGTTGCTTTGGTCTTCGAGTCATTTGGATTTGATAATCTATATTTAGCAGACTTGGATGCGATACTTGGAAAGCTAGCGGATTTTGCTCTCTACCAGCAAATTAAAACCAGAACTAATCTTGACTTCATGGTTGACGCCGGAATTACTGACATTACTAAGGCCCAGAAAGTGTTAGAAAAGGGGGCGTCAAAAATTGTGATAGGAACTGAGACCCTAACTAATTTAAGTTTTGTAGATCAGGCTGTCAAGTCCTTTGGTGAAGATTGTGTTGTAGTGAGCATAGACCTAAAGGATGAAAGAGTAACGAGTGTTTCAGAAAGCATAAGGTCTATGAATGTTGTTTCGCTTGTGGAAAGGTTAGAGAGAATGGGAGTCGAGCAAATTATCATTTTAGATTTGGATAGAGTTGGAACCGAATGTGGTGTGAACCTGAAGGTTGTGAAACGCGTTCTTAAGGAAACTGGGGTTAAGGTGTTGGTCGGCGGTGGCATAAGAGGTATCAAAGATTTGAAGGAATTAAGAGATTTCGGCGTGTATGGGTCTCTTATAGCGACCATTTTGCATAAGGGGAAAATTAAAGTAGAAGAGTTGAAATCCGCAGGTGTGCTATAAAATTCTACCCAGCATTACGGCGCCCACTTGCACTTTTCAGATCTTCATAGATGGTCGAGACTTCACCAAGTCGCCGTCTCGATACAGGGTCATAAGGAGCAAACCGAAAAAAAGGTTGATTATTGCTAGAATGACGCCTGCAAAACCTATGAGCACCGGCATGTGTAGTCAAACACTTCTTGCGGTGCAGGCAGCTAAAGGTTAGTTGTTTGGCCTCGTCTATTGTTCTATGTTGGTGGCACTGCGAATTTTCCACAGATGCAAATGGTTTAACATCGTCAAAAGCATCGTTTAAACTCTTCCTCGTTGATGGTAACTTAAAAATGCTTTAAAATAGCTTTTTGAAGGAATGTGGCAGGTTTTGAAGGGTTTAGGAAGAAAAAGAGCTATTATGAAGGGTTTCGGATGAAAATGAACGGAAAAAGGCTTTTATTTTAGTTTTACGCTATAAATATCAGAGATTAAAAAGGAGGTCGATATAGAATGAATGTAACGTCTAAAAAGTTGTTGCTGCTGTTCACGGTTTCATCGATGCTGGCATATAGTTCTGTGTTTGTGCTGGCGAACGCGCAACCTCACGAAGAAGAACTCGGTAAAGAAGTTGCAGAAACATTTCGTGAGATCATAAAAAGTCATCAAAGCATTGTTGAGGACTTTATCTTTGAAACCAAAGTCAGCGTAGCCGATAACACAGAGGCAAAACTTGGCGTGATAGAGCATTATGTGAATGATACTCTCAGAGCCAAAATTGACGAAGTAAACCTGCAGCGTGAAGAGCTGATTGAAGAATTACAAGCTGGAGAAATAGGTAATGAGACGTTTGCTATGGAGATGAGAGCTCTAGCAATGGATTTGGCTGACACTGCAAGAACCATGGGAGTAATCGGGGAAGAGCTTCAGCAGTTAGGTAAAGAGTTGGCGGGAGCCCTCAAAGCACGTGCAGACGAATTAGTTGATGATCTTCAAGCATTTGCAGAGGAAATGGCATCTGCAGGAAAGTCGATCGCTGAAGAAATGAGGAACCGCGATCTTCCTATTCCCGATATACCTGAAAGTCCAGGAATACCGGGTTGGGCGACAATTCCTCCGTTTCCAGAACAGCCCGTTGAAACACCCGAAACGCCAAACGTCCCTCAGCAACCAGAGGTTCCGGGACCACCGTTTAGTAAACCATAAACACACTTGGTGAAAAAACATGTTAGAAAACTTAATTCCGTTGTTAGAAAATCTCGGCCCAATGGCCCACATCTTGCTGCCCGCCTTTTGGGCATGTTTAGCTCTCTACGTGGCGTGGTACCTCAAGTCTGCGCGCTTTGTGCCACTCTCACACAAGGAAGCTAGAGTATTATGGAAGGTTCACCAGAACACTGCATTGTGCAACGCGGCAAGATGGAGCAAAATCAAACGCAAAAATAAAGTCGTAGGTTTCCAATGCGCATGTGGATACAAACATGTTCAGAAGCGGTTAGTTAGAGATAAACTGCCACCCAGAAATCTTCAACTGCAAACTCTGAGTTCGAGGGATTATATACCCTGTGTGACCTCGCCTCCCCGAACCATCCAGAAAACTGAGGCGACGCTTCCCCAATCCTCCCAAAAAACTGCAGCGGCGCTCCAAAGTGCGATGGGTAATTCGCAAAGATAAAGCTTCCAAGCAACGTAACAAGTTGGCAGTCATTCTCTGGCTAGATCACAATAGAGAAACGCCATTAATGTACGCGCGATGAAACTGAAAAACGACAAACAGGACACCAAGTGTGAGGAGAAAGCTATATCTCGCATCCATATTTTGTGTTCGCATTTGTTAAATATACTAAATGAAAAAAGATGTGATCGAGAGC
The DNA here is from genome assembly GCA_046538175.1 of Bathyarchaeia archaeon. GTDB lineage: Archaea > Thermoproteota > Bathyarchaeia > Bathyarchaeales > SOJC01 > JBKHJI01. Next base: position 23,557 of record JBKHJI010000009.1, read on the forward strand.
GATGAAATCTAGAACAGAGTCAGTACTCTTCTTGCTCCTAGTTCTTATTTTTCTCTTTCCTCTCAGAACGGTATCGTGTCAAGATCAACTTTCAGAGAGCACCACGTTAAAGATCGAGGTGGGGACGGATGGTTCAGGAAGATGGGTTATTGAACGACGTTTTCTTCTTAAGACTGAAGAAGACGTGGCCATTTTTCAACAGTATATCTCAGAATTCGAAACTCAACGAGCGATGTATTTAGAAGAGTTTTCCAATAAGACGCGTCGCCTCGTGGAAAGGGCTAGCACAATTACAGATAGGAGTATGAGCGCTGAGAACTTCCAGATAATAATCGACCTCGTTGAGACAGCTACAGCATCGTATGGACTCGTAAAGTATCAGTACGATTGGATTGGGTTTGCAAAACTTGAAGATAGACGAATAACGGTAAGAGACGTGTTTGAAGGAGGGTTTTATCTTTACAGAGACGACGTGTTGATTGTGCATTACCCTTCAGAATACGCTTTAGTGGCTGTATCTCCCGAACCAGATGATACAAGAGATTCTGATCGAATGTTAATATGGTACGGGCGCAGAAATTTTGGCGCTGGTGAGCCAACGGTCATTTTGCAAGAAAAAACATTAAGCGCAACGGAAATCTTGCAGGGACATTTGCCTCTGATTATCGTCCTCGTCCTCATTGCAGTTGCAGGAGTAACCGTTGGATTCTATTTCAAGTCTAGAAAGAAAAGAGAAAGCAAGAGTCCTCTGGTTCAAGCTACTCGCGAGAAGATGGAGAATGATGAAGAAAAAGTCATCAAACTCCTCAGATCTGCAGGTGGCCAGTTATATCAATCGCTAATAGCCAAACATTGTGGGTTTTCAACATCAAAAACTAGCGAGCTTTTGACAAACATGGAAAAAAGAGGGGTAATCACTAGAAAACAGAGAGGAAGAGAAAAACTGGTAACATTTGTCGAGGACTAATGTTTGAGTATATCGAATTCTTTTTAATGCGTCCAAATCGTTCAAATCGTCACTTTAGCTGGTTGTGAAAATCCCGCTCTTAATCAGGTCGAAACTTCAGGATGCTTACGATTCTGCTTATGATTCTTCTCATTGAGGTTTTGCTCTGAAGCTTCTAGGTGCAAGCCTATGCATCGGTATTGATAAACCGTAATTTGGCGGAATGGCCGTTGCCAAAAATCAGACAAAAAATAGCCAATTCCCACAAACACTTTGAAAAGATCGCTTTCAGCACATAGCCCACTGATTGATTCAGTGAAAAACAGATATCTTTATTCGAAAGAATCGTTAAGTGGATAAATGCTCCGGAAACAGGCTCCGGTAGAAGTCACATCTGCTGCCGAGTATAGCCAGGTTAAGTATTCCGGCCTTTCGAGCCGGAGACCCGGGTTCGAATCCCGGCCGGAGCACCAAACAGCACAAAAATAGCAAAATAGGCCGATAGGAAAAACATTGCGTATGCTATTCCATAGTTTATTCAAGAGCATGCAAAGCCCATACCAACAGTCAAAGACTTGGCAAGACTTTTATGTCTTATAACTTCAGGCAGCGATGAGAGTTTTGATCATTCGTACCTTTTGAGGTATAATGGTTTGCTAGCCTCTCGAATTTTCTCTTCGGTGGTCATATCGTTGAGGCTGATCTTGACTACTAATTTTTCCAATACTACGTCGCTGTTTTTGGCGCCGAGATTTCTTTCAATTTCTTTGAATATTTGCAAGCTAGCTTTTTTTTCTTTCAACATGACCGCCTTTACGGTGTAATTTATTGGAGGGGCCTTCTGCCTTAGACAAAATTGGCTATACTTTCTGATTTTTCTTTTTGAGTTCACCAGAATGTCTCAGCGGTAGAGGTTCGGCTTTGCTTTCTTCTTCGATAGTTGAAAGGACCGCCTTAATTTTTTGGAAGTATTTTTGGGCTTCAAATGTTTTGAAAACCGTAGCGCCTCTCTGAGTAATGGCGTAAACAACTCGTTTCTTGTTCAAGCGGCGTTCTTCAACAAGCTTATGGACGATTAGAAAATTCAAACATCGCTTCAGTGAACTGCATTCGATATTAGCTTTAAAGGCGATGTTTTCAAATTTTAAGGGCTTAGAAACAAGAACCTCGAGAATGCTTAGGTACTTTTCTAGCTTTGAAGGTGACATATTTTCTCTCCTCTCTTTAGAATTACTGAAGTGAATAAAACTTTTAAGAAAACTGAATAAGTATTGTAAATTCACATTTGGCCTAGTTTATCACGTTTAGATGAAACCTTAACTTTCACTTTCTGAACAGAACGATATTCTGCAATGTTGTGTAGGCATTTTTCAGAGACCCCCAAAAAAGGTTTCGCCCACTTTTTAGCGACTGTCAATCTAAAGAGGCCTCAACTCCTCTGGTTATACCCTCTACCATTCAAACAACGTATCCTCATTCACGAAGCATGACAGACCGTTGCTAGTCTTTTTATGTTTTAGTCGTTTTCGACAATAATGACTCTGGTACGTTTAGCCAGATTTTTTCGCTTTCCTCTGCTTCGATTTTGGGGCTGATTGGAATTGTTACCGTGAAGGTTGATCCTTTATGAGGGTTTGATTCTACAGAGATTTTGCCGCCGTGAGCCTCTGCAATGCGTTTGCAGATTGGCAAGCCGAACCCCATTCCTCTGGCTTTAGTCGTAAAAAGCGGAGTCCAAAGTTTGCTTAATGTTCTTTTCGACATACCGATTCCCGTGTCCGTGAAACTGATGGCTAGGCAGTCCCCAGTTTTTCTGCTCCTTATCGTTAACGTTCCGCCTTTTGGCATCGCATCAACGGCGTTCTTGATCAAGTTGATAAAGACTCTGCGCATTTTGTCTGCGTCAATTTTGACCTTCGGAGTTCTTCGAGTCATATCAACTATTTTGATGCCTTTAGGTGTTTCAACTTGAGACAATGTTTCGTTTACCAATGATTTTGGATTGGTTTCTATCAATTCTAGTTTCATTTCCCGCGAGTATTCCAAAAGATCATTGATGATCTTGTTGGAGCGTTGAATGTCTTTTTCAATAACTTTGAGCATCTCTTTGGATGTCTTGTCTACAACAGAGGCCAATCTAGTTCTCAAACAATAGGCCGCGCCGGCGATGCCCTGCAATGGATTCCGCAAGTCATGTCCAACCATACCTGCCAGCTGGCCGATAGCAGCCAACCTTTCGGACTTGAGGAGCCTCTTCTGCGCTTCTTTCAGCTCATTTGTTCTCTCCTCAACCTTTTCTTCCAAATGCAAAGCATAGTCCTCAACTTGTTGTATTAACCTTGCATTTTCAATTGCTACCGCTGCTTGATATAGAAACATCTCTAGTGGCGCCAAGGACTCTCTCGTTGGTCTTTTTCCATCAATGGGATCATCAATGCTTACTACTCCGACGATGCATCCGTCGGCAAGCCGTAATGGAGCATAAAGCAGGTCCTGCGGGTCCCAGTCAACCATCGCTTCTGGCGAAAGCTGGCTTGGAATTGTGCTCTCAGTGAAATGCTCTCTGACCCAAGGATCACTCCATGGAAGATGGTAGAACTCGCCGATTTTGAAGCGTTGGAAATCTGAGCTGAAACGTTCTCGCCACTCCTTTCCCGATTTTCTGTTAGCCCACAGGTGATTTCTTTCTTTTTCGCTTAAACCTATAGTCACTATGTCTTCTGGCTGCTCGATGTCTAAATCATTGTTCCTTACGGAGAGAACCACTCTTCGCCATCCAAGTCCATGAATTGCCTCTACAATCGTCTCAAGCCTTTTGTGTAAATCTGTTGTCTTGATTATCACTGCCGAACTCTTCAGCAAAGAAGCAAACTGCTTGGAACGTTTTTCAATCTCTTTACGTTTTTCGAGGTTACTAAATGCGGTGGCTGCATGTGAAGCCAATATTTGAAGTAGAGCTTGATCTTTTTCGTTAAACGCTCCTTTTTGCTTACTTTCTACGTCCAGCACTCCTATTATTTTGCCTTCTACTCTAACAGGAACTGCCAGTTCTGATCTGATGCCTGGAATGCCTTCAACATAATATTTGTCTTTCAATGTGTCATTTACAAGAACCGGTTTGCAGCTTGTCGCAGCCTTTACAGTTATGCCTCTTTTCGTTCCATCTAGAGGTAACCGCAAGGACATTGGTTCAGGGTATCCTCGTTGACATATAATTTTCAAGTTGCCTTTATGTATAACCATGAAGGCGGCATGCTCAAAACCCAGCATTCTCTCTACAGCGTCTAAGGTCAATTCGTAAATCTCTGAAAAACTGTTGGCAACGTTCAAACTTCTGCTACAAGTATTCAAAGCGGCAAGCCGCTCTTCATAACGTTTTCTTTCTGTGACATCTCGAAAACTCCACACTCTTCCGACATTGTGCCCGTTTATTTTTTGAGGCTTTGAATAACGCTCAAAGACTCGCCCATCTTTAAACTCTAAAACGTCATAGCTCTCTGCGTTTGGCTGAGCATACAGCTCTCTCACTTTTGCGAGAAATTCTTCAGGGTTCTTTAGCTGATCCAAAACAAAATTTAGTAATTCATTATCATCTCTCGAATCGATGAGCGTTTTGGGAATTTTCCACATTTCACCAAATTTTGGATTACATCTAGTCACCTTTCCCGTCTTGTCCACTATCAAAAGGCCATCAGCGGTTGATTCAATCGCAGCATTCAAAACTGAAATAGTGTTTTCAAGTTCTTGCTCACTCCTCTTTCTGTCACTAATGTCGCGTGCGCCAAAAATGACTCCTATGGGCTTGTTGTTCTCGCCAAGCAAGAACCTACCGATGCATTCTAACCACAGATAATGACCGTCGGCATGTCTGAAACGAAACTCTACTCTATCGAAAGATTTTGTGTTTGTTGCTCTTCTAATGCCATCTTTTATAACTGCCATGTCCTCTGGATGCATATAGTCAAAAGCAGACTTGCCAAGCAAAAATTTAGGCTCATATCCTAACATACGCTTATGTGACGGGCTGACATACTGAAATCTTCCCTTTGTATCGATTTGGGCGATTAGATCCTGCATATTATCCGTGATTTGTCGCAAGCGGGTTTCATTCTTTTTTATTTCTTGTTCCATCTGTTTTTGTGCGGTTATGTCTTTAACGTGTTCTAGTATACCGTAGACTTTGCCATTAGCATCCTTTAATGGATACACAAAGATTTCCATCCACTGGTTTGATCCTTCCCCTCCAGGACCTGGAACAATGTTAGACTGGGGTTGTCCGGTTTTTAACGCTTTCACGGATGGGCACCATGGACATGTTGAGTTCCGATTTTGGTAGACCGCATAGCATTGTTTTCCTACGATGGTCTCGCCATATTTTTGCTCCATAAACTTGTTAACTTTAACGATCTTCAAGTCGCAGCTAAGCATTGAAACACCATCAGTGATGGCTTCAAATGCGTCCTCTAAAAGACGCTCAATCGTCATTGCTTCTTGTTTTGTTTTCTCTATTCTATCGACAAACCGCGAAAGAATGACACCGAAAACTAAAAAGACAGTCAAAGTTAACATTCGATGATGCAACTCATGAGGTGGAACAAACAATAGCAGATTTAGGAATTCGCCCTCGTTAAAAATGAAGTCCACCGCCGCGTCAGCAAGCCAAATTGCTGAGCCAAAGACAATAGACGCCGCCAAAACTTTAGTGCTATCTTTCATTACGTGCTACCCTTCCATCCTATTTTCGTTGGCTTTGGTCATGTTCCTGTCTCCGTTTCCTCGCAAGCAAATAACCTTCTTCATTCATCAATCGTTCTATGTTATGGCTGAATAAATCGCTTGTGAACAAGTGCTAAAGATTGCAAATCGCCAAAACAGAGAAAGAAGGTTTATCGATAGATGTTACCGATGCTCCGTTACATTTACGTTTTCGGCGGCTGCAGTATTCTAAATGCAGACAACAACACCCAAGATACAATCGCCAAGGAAGATATAGTTTCAGGCACTGCAATTCCGGCGGTGTAGACTCCAGCCCAATACAATGTCCATGAAGCTAAGCCGACTGCGAAGGCCGCCGAAGCCAAAACGGATCTTTTCTCTACAGCGTAGATTATGGAAGCTAAGCCGAAGGAGACAAAAAGCAGCACCGACACCAAAAAGTGTAAAAAACCATACACTTCATCAAAGGTGGCAACCAGTTGTAGGAGAAAAGCTGAAGCTAACAAGCAATAGCTGGTGTACTTGGCATGGTTTCTAAAAGCAGTGATTGAATAAATAGTGGTCAGAAAACCGGTTGCCAGAAGACCCAAATTGAACAGTGCGGCGACACTGCTTTTAACGGCGTGACCCAAGTCGCTTAAGGCGTTGCTCCCCCAGCAGAACCAAGGCGACAGCAGAATAGAGACAGTTATAAAGAAAAACGCTGCCAAAGGCCCGATTATACCAAACAGAGCATATCTTCTTCGGTCACTCAAACCGTTCACCTATTCTAACGATGGCAATAGTATGCAGTGATCAAGCCTTTTTCATTGCTGTCAATCTTCACAAAGCCGAACCGTTCAAACTGCACAATAACGTCCGCTCGTAGCCGTCTACAGTTCTCTTCAGCCATTCCCTCAACAGTGGACGCGTCAGACATTACGACTCTACACGTTACATCAGCATTCTCAGGAATCCAATGAATCAACGGCGCCTTAACCCTCTTAGCTTCTTCGTATTCTCGGCTATGGAACACTGAACTAACGGTGTCTTCTTTTATGTCCTCTACTCTGACGTTGAACAATTCCATAAGACGAATTAATTGTTTCTCTTCCATTTTCTCAACGTCTTTGCTTGTTATCCAAAACTTTACAGCACCATCTCGGGGTTTGATGTTGAACTGTCGAAAGCCCCTGTCAAGATAATCTGGATGCAAAGGAATCTTTGCAGTGAGGGTTTTTGGCACATTTTTCACAATCATTTCCGCAGGGGCGGATACAAAGAAGTAGCGGTTTGCCGTGGACTCTATTATTTTTCGGTTGTGCGCATACAAGTTCTCCCAGCTAAGTGTCACGTCTTGCGTTTTAGGCCCCACATCAATGATTAACTGTCTTATCGCATCTGCTTGCAGGCCCCTACGTCTAAGAGCTGCAATCGTTGCCAACCGTGGATCGTCCCAGCTTTTATAGGCTCCCTCCTGCATGCCTTGCATAATTTTTGATTTGCTTAAAGAAGCTCCGGTAATTTTCAAACGTCCATAGTGGATGGCTTCAGGATAATTCCACCCGAAATGGCGATACATGAACTCCTGCCGAGTCTGATTGGTGAGGTGTTCTTTTCCACGTATTATATGGGTTATACCCATGAGGTGGTCGTCTATGCCACATGCGAGGTTGTAGAGGGGCCAGACGCGATACTGGCTGCCGACACGGGGATGCGAATGGATCTCGGTGTCGATTATGCGTAGTGCCGGCCAGTCTCTAACCGCTGGATTAGGATGGACAAGATCTGTTTTGACGCGTACCACAGCCTCCCCTTCTTTATAAGTACTATCAAGCATCTTCTGCCAACGCTCCAACTGTTGTTCTGCAGGCAAGTTGCGACAAGGACATGCTTTCTTGGAGGCGATCAGTTTTCTGAAGACTTCAGAGTTGCAGGTGCAAACGTAGGCATTGCCCTTCTTCAACAATTGTTCCGCATGTTCATAGTAGATGGGTAAACGATCGCTTTGAACAAAATATTCGTCAGGTTCACAGTTTAGCCATTTCAAATCCTCTCTTATAGAATCGTAAAACGGTAACTGAGGCCGCTTCAGTTTTGGATCTGTATCTTCAAACCGCACTAAAAACTTTCCTCCATACATACGTGCATACTCATAGTCTAGAACAATGGCCCTTGCAGAGCCAAGGTGGATAGGAGCATCAGGGTTTGGTGAAAACCGTGTTACAACTGTTCCATATTTGTCGACGTTTGGCAGCAGCGGAAGTCTTTTCTCCTCTTCAACTTTTTCTCTTATTAAAGCCTCGGGCCAACTTTCTTCCACAATTCTTTTTTGCCCGTCAAAAGTGAGGTGGTTAACTTCTTGAACGATCTCGGCTACAAGAGGTGCTATCTCCTTAACTTTCTTTTTCAAATATGGCATTTCAGCTAGTAGCTTGCCGATGACTGGCCCTTGTTGGGCTTTTCCTTCATGGCTAACCGCGTTTAACAGAGCAAATTTTTTTATTGTTTCTCTGATTTCGGTGTTACGAGACAAGGAAGACACTCAGATTTTTCTTTCAATAAGGTAGTTGGCGAAAGCTCTTAATTGTTCTTTTGCGGTTGAGGCTGGCAGCAGTTTTTCTACGTTGTTCCAGCTTTCTTTCACGATTTTGCGTGCATATTCTTTTGCATATTCGATCGCATTATACTTCTTCAGGATATCTATGGCCTCGTCACGTAGTTTCTCCTTGTTGGTATGCATTTGCAGAATCTTTTGTAGCCGTGTCTTGTCGCTAGACGTTGCTTTTCGCAAGGTATGGATAACCATTAATGTTCGTTTGCCTTCAGAAATATCCATTCCTCGTGCTCCCTTCTTCTCAGCAAATTCTCTTCCAGTCAAATCCAAAACATCGTCTTGTATTTGGAAGGCTACACCAATTGCTTCTGCAAAGTGGCCCAGCCTTTCGATCAACTCTTCGCTGGCTCCTGACAAGATTGCCGCAATTTTTGCGGCGATCCTGGCTAAGGTTCCCGTTTTGTAGGCACACATCTGCAAATAGTCTTGTTCATATATCGTGTCGGCGTCTGTTAAGCCTTTATGCCACGCGATATCCATAGCTTGACCGAAGCTGAGGTTAATCATTTCCTTCACATAGACTTCATATATCTTGTTCAGCGTTGCAGGGTGGATTTTGTTCCGATGTTTAACTAGCGGTAATAGAGGTAGATAGTACAAGGCGTTACCAGCGTTTATAGCTATGTCCAAGCCGAACATTCTATAAGTGCAAGGTTTACCTCGGCGCAGTTCAGATTGGTCTTCTATGTCATCTATCATCAGCGTTCCGTTATGTATAACCTCAGGGATTATGGAGTATTCCAAAAAGTCGTCTGGATTTTTTCCCAAGGCTTCGCATATTAGAAGAAATAAGCTAGGTCTCCAACGTTTTCCACCTCGATCGAGAAACTCCCAAATTGGTTCCGCCACTGCTTTATTCAAAGCTTCAAGATTGTACGAGTATCTTGGCTGGTTAAGCGTAAAAACGACCGCGTCTTTTCCAAATTTTCGGGGAATATACTTTTCAATCATTTCATCAATTGCGACAGTTTTCTTTTCTAAATATTTTTCAACTTCCATAATCATCTCCTCGCGTACAGATCAGGCTTGAACCCTCGCTTTTCGAGCCATTCAGCCGTGTTTCCCAACATTACAACAGGCGTTTTTTTCAATTCTTCAATCGATTCTGCGCCTGCGAGAAACATTGCGTTTCGCAATCCTTCAATGAACAGGCTTAAGGTTTTCTTCACCTCGCTTGAGCTTTTCGTAGCTGGCCGAAGTATCGGAGTCGACATGCTGGCTAAATCGGCACCCAACGCCACTGCTTTAGCGATGTCTATACCAGTTCGCACGCCTCCAGAAGCTATGACTGTGAGTTTTGTGGATTGGCTGACTTCAACAAGGCTGATTACCGTGGGTATGCCCCAATCCCAAAAATTTTCGCCTAACTGTTGACGGAACGCGTCTTTTGCAGTTTCTGCTCGATAGTATTCTACCGCTGCCCAGCTTGTTCCACCCGCGCCAGACACATCGATGCCTCTTACGCCTGACTGTTCTAACTTTTTCGCCACCTCGGCAGAAATGCCTGCTCCAGTTTCCTTCACGATCACGGGTATCTGCAGCTTCTCGGCTATCGCTTCAATCTTTTGGAGAACACTGGCATAATGGGCTTCGCCTTCCGGTTGAATCGCTTCCTGTAACGCGTTCAAATGGATCGCTAAGGCGTCGGCTTCAATCATCTCCACAGTCTTTTCAGCTTCTCTCACGCCGTATCCTTGCACAAGCTGAGGGGCTCCAAGGTTTGCCACCAGAAAAGCATCGGGAGCCTTTTTTCGAACGATTTTATAAGTTGATTCTAGTTTAGGTTCTTCTAGCGCTGCTCTCTGACTTCCTACACCCATTCCTAGACCAAGTTCCTCGATGGCTTCGGCGATGAAACCGTTGATTTTTTCGGCTTCAGGAGTGCCTCCCGTCATGGCCCCAACAAGGATCGGAGCAGAAAACTCGTGGTGAAAAACCTTTGTGGCTAAACGTATTTTGTCGCGGTTAACTTCAGGTAAGGCCTGATGTACAAGATGTACGTCTTCGAAACCCGTTGTCGTTTGCCTCGCATTCACATCTTTGTCCAAGGAGATTCGTAGGTGATCCGCCTTTCGGTTTTCGGTTTGACTTGCCAATGTAATTCACTCTTTTTCGATTAATGTACCGACTACTTTTTCTTTTCTAAGCGCCTTGTAAACATTGCCTTCTTTCGCAGCGTTGACGACAATCGCTTGAACACCAGCATCAATTGCGGGCATTATCTCCAAAATTTTGCCCAGCATCCCACCTGTCACATCAGTAACTTTCGCTTCGCCAATGTTACGAGTCAAGGTTTTCAATTCCCCCATTGTAACGTGAGGCATTAACCGCGCTGTTGCATCAGACTTTGGATCGCTAGTGAAAAGCCCATTCACATCAACGCCGAACACTACCCTCTCGGTCTTGAATCTCACAGCCATAGAAGCAACCAGTTGATCGCCAGAGACTATAGTGAAACCCATGTTATTGTCTAGAACAGCGTCTCCAAAAAGCACAGGGACAAAACCTGTATTTAAAAGCCTTGTCAATATGCTGTCATAAAAAATTTGAATCCTGCCAGCCTTTGTGACTATGCAGGATGAGGGAGAAACAGAAAAAGCCGGAATGCTACGGCTTATTAGAGCGTCCACCACGAGTTTGTTTAATTCGAGCATTGCTTGATGGGTTTTTGAAAAGCCCTCAAGCTGCGACAGCTCATCATAGCCCTCTTTGATTTTGTATTTCTTCGCCAGAGGGTGGCCGAAACTGCCACCGCCATGCACAATGATTAAGCGCTGAATATCTGCTGCCGCTATTTCCTTTGCCAGCTGTTCTATGACTTTCAAGTTGGCAGTCATAGACTGTTCTTTGTTGGTAATTACCGAGCCGCCAAGCTTCAATAATGTTAACTTGCTTTTAGTTTTGCCTTTCAACTCTGACTCCATCCAACGCTTTTTTTGCAACAAAGGCTTTTCCGGCTGCTTGCTCTATAGCGTTTTTGACAGCCTTCAAGTTTTGAGGCTCAGATAAAGCAATCATGCAACCTCCCCCACCTGCCCCTGTCAGTTTTGCACCTAACGCTCCAGCTTTTCTTGCCGCAAATACCAGTTTGTCTAACGCCTCGTTGGAAACTCCTACAGCCTGAAGAAGAGAGTGGTTAACGTTCATGAGTTCGCCCAACGTTTTCAGGTTTCCCTCTTGTAACATTTTAGCAGCAACCTGCGCAATTTGTCCTCCACTCTTTATTATCGGTTTCACAATATTTGGATAAGAATCGTACATCCGTCTCACTTCTGCCACTAGGCGCCCGGTAGATCTCTCGATACAGGTATTTCCAACCACAAAGGGAAACTCAGTTTTGAGTTCTACGGATGTAAAATATCTGTCTTTTTGGTATATTATTATGCCTCCGTAAGTTGCAATGAGTGGATCGATACCTGAAGGAGTACCGTGAATCAATTTTTCGGCGTCGTATGCGATTTGAAAAATTTCTTTCAGCGTTAGTTTCAAGTTGAACAGTTCGCTTACTGCAAGCGTAGTCGCTACGGCAACTGCTGCTGAAGAACCCAAGCCCGCAGCAATTGGGATGGAGGATCTGATTTCCACGTTAACACCTATTTTTCGTTCATAATAACGACTTAAAACTTCGTTAACAGTAATCACTACAGGCTCTAGCTGAGCGTATACGTCTTTTCTGTCTTTATCTGCCAAAGAACAATCGTTTTCGAAGCAGTGCGATAGACCCAAATTTTTTGAGACCACATTTATGTGAGTGTCACTTCGCCGTGTCGCAGTAGCATAGGCCCTTTTCTCGATGGCTAACACAATTGCTGGTTCGCCGTAGACAACAAAATGTTCACCGAACAGGATCGTTTTAGCTGGCGCCGAGGCTGTGACCGCCGACAAATTCTTGTTAGCCGATCTTTGTTTTTTAACTATCATGTTTTTAACCACTTCGGCGATTCGTTAAGGGCCGTTTCAGTTGATGAGTTGAAATTCGCTGACAAGTTTGCATACATTTTTTTCCGCTTATGCCATTTCTTGTTGCAGCCCATTTTAAGAGAGGTATTATTGACTTTCTAAGCTTTGTTCC
>JBKHJI010000059.1:0-8476 GCA_046538175.1 Bathyarchaeia archaeon
ATTTCTTTGGCTTGCTCTAGAATGTCCATGACTATCCAGTTCTGCCGTGTTGAGAAACTTGCTTCGCGTTGTTTTTCTTCGAGTTCCAGCTGTAAACATTGGCCGTAGGCTATCAAATATTCCTTTTCGACATTGTCATCTGCTTTTTTAGACAATTTAGCTAGTGCTTCTAGAACTTGGTTTCGGACTTGTAATTTTTCCTCCATGCTTGCCGCCAAATATCCGCGAGCATTCTCATCTATATCCACAGGGTACAGAGGAACCTTCTTTTTCTGGAATAATTGAGCCAAGAGGTTTTCTTCGCAGAACTCCTTTCGAGATCGCATGCCTAGCTCCTCGGTTGCGAAGTTGGGGTTGACTTTTTCGGTTAGCTTCTCTAAAAATTTGCAGAAGGCTATTGAAGGCTTGAAGAGGCTGCGAAGGCTTTTGGAGGGGGTTCCATTTTTGGGTGGTTCGATGAGCCAGAAAGGCTCGTTGTATTCTTTTTCAACTATGTATACTGTTAGTTTTTTGTTCTGTAAGGGTTCAATTTCGAGGGGTTTCATTTTTTGTTCCATTCCTTTGTGTTACAAGGGGGGTATTTATTGCATTTACAGCCCTCGAGGCCATGTATATACTTAATCGTATTGTTTTATATATGGGTCAATAAGGTATATACATACATTCGTCGGTAATTTTATTACCAGCCAAATGTTTAGAAACGACATTGCCGTGTGGTGAAAAGCTTGCAGATTCTAGTTGTTTATGACTCAAAAACTGGGAACACAGAAAAAATGGCGTTTGCGGTTGCCAAAGGAGCGAAAGAAGCAGGAATGGTAGATGTAATGCTGAAGAAGGTAGACAAAACCACCAACAAAGATTTGTTAAAAGCAGACGGAATAATTGTAGGCTCCCCCACTTACTATGGTCAAATGTCAAATAAACTCAAGACATTGTTTGACGAATCAGTTGAGATCCATGGGAAATTGGAGGGCAAAGTAGGAGCCGCTTTCACTAGTTCAGGCGGTGTAGCCACGGGCGCTGAAACAACCATCCTTTCAATCATACAAGCGATGTTGATTCACGGTATGGTGATTCAAGGTCGCGCCCAAGGCGGGCATTATGGTGCTGCTGCAGTCGGTGAGCCGAAAGGGCGAGAGGAAGAAAAGTGTAGCGAGTTGGGCAGAATGGTTGCGAAACTTGTTTCAAAACTGAAACGTTGAGCCGCACTTACGCCTACAAATTTAAATATTTCCCGGCGGCTTTGCCTTGTTAGCATGGGCCGGTCGTCTAGCTTGGTTAGGACATTGGCTTTACGAGCCAAAGGTCGCTGGTTCAAGTCCGGCCCGGCCCACCAACCACCATCTTTGCCAGTTGAAATGAAGCTTTTCTGCGTAGAAACTGATGAAAAATGCGTCAAAAGCTGTTTTAAGTGGTTTTCAAACGTCTTTGAGAGGTTGAAGCCTAGTTCACGCGTCTTTTCAACCAGTTCCTTGTCCAAGTAGAGGACAACATTCCTTTTGTTTGACAATTGCCTTTGTACACAAGCGGACTCGAGGGGATGTTCTTTGTGGTAAGTTTGTTGGATAGAATTAAGTAGTGGGCTTGTCAGGAAATGTTATTATCTCAGTAAACTGTTCTGCACATGTGCGTAGAGAGTGAAGCTGTTCATGGGTTTTAGAGATGCAGGGGTACGTAGTGATAATTGAGGAAGTAGCTGAGATACGTGTATATGGAGTGAAGGGTTTTGACTCGAGATGAAAATTTGACTTTTAAAGGCGTTCTAATTGACTTTGGGCATACGTTAGCCTATATTGACGAGATGGGAAACAAAAAATATCACGAGGCGCTTTTGTCGACGACAAGAAAATTCGGCTATCGAGGGGCTTTGAAAGAGTTGACGAGGGCGTTAGACGATTTTATTTGGAATAGCATGAAAGGCGAGTTCACGGGCATGGAAGACTTCTGGGTGCAATTCGCCAAAAATCTAGACATCACAATAAAGCCTAATTTGGTTGATTGTCTCGAAAAAGTTCGATCACGTTACTCTTCGGTGGTTTTTCAGTTATATGACGGAGCGCTTTCGGCTCTCGCTTATTTGCAACGCAAATATCAACTGGCTTTGGTGTCCAATTGTGCCATAGGCACCTCTGACGTGATAAAGGCACTAGGTTTGCCGGATTTTTTTGAATGCACGATCTTGTCTTATGAAGTTGGCGTAAGAAAACCGCACAGGCAGATGTATCTGGAGGCGCTAAGGTGTCTTGGGGTGAAGCCAGATGAATGCATCTTTGTTGCTGACGAGATTAGTGACTTGGAAGGAGCCAAAGAAATCGGGATGAAAACTATTCTTGTGCTTCAGGGATTAAACACATTTCACGATGCAAAAGACCCAGATTTCCAACCTGACTTCAAATGCAATAGCATCACAGAAATAACAACATTTCTTTGAGTCTAGGTAACTTTCAGTTTTTTCAAATTTCTAAATTCTGAACAGCGCAGAAAACGGAACAAGACGATTTAGAAATAATATAACTAGAATTTGTGGTTAAGTACGTACAAATGGGTCTGTGGTATACGTACCTAGAGGTGACTAGGTTTGCATATTTACAATTCTATATGAGAAAGAAAAAAATAAAAGAAAAAATTGTGAACTTGGCTGAATATTAGCCTGCTAGCTTAATATCTTCGCCTTTGGGGTCTTTTGTTGCGATAACATTCTTGGCAATAAACTGGTCTGCTGCCATCAGGTTTGAAGGGAACTTCACATTCTTTTCCACATTCAGCGCAGACTACTTTATGCATTTCTCGGTCTTCTCTATACGACAATCGACTTCCACCTCCATACACTAATCAACGAAAACTAGCATTCTCCATGAATTCTATTTCTCGCATGTTAGTCAGTTCATAACTGTCTTATATAAGTATATGTATACGCAATTCCATATGCGTATGGTCTATCCATATATGAGGGAGTGGCGAGGGCGGGTTAGGCAGGCTTGCATGTTCCTTCAGTCTTTTAGATTTGGGACCGTTTAAGAGCCTTTCTAAGTTCTAAAGTCTAAACGTAAGAACTAGAATTTCCAGAAATATTTTCTAATTTATAAAGCACGCGTTTCTTTGGGTGGAATTATTTTCAAGTCGAGTTTCAAAAGCACATCTTTAATTGTTTGTTCAACTTGGCCAACCATTTTTTCGGCAACCGAAAAACCGATTCCTAAGTAGCTGAAGAAGACGTTTTCATTGGCTGCTTTGAGCATTTCTTCTGGCTTCCAAAAAAAGGTGAGTGGAGGATTTGTGTTTTGGCGATAAGCGTCCATGATTTCATGGTATGTTGAGATGGCTGCGAATGCCTTTGCTTCGATCATTTTGTCGGCAGTTTGATGGAGTTTCTTTAGAAAGTAGGGGTCGACATCTGTTGCCTTGCAAGGTAATGAGGCGGCAATGGTTGGGCCTTCAAGTTTTTTGAATCCGAAGGGGAATGCTAGGATTTCAAATGTGCCTTCTGTCGTGTCGATGTTGAACCACAGGTGGCCCTCGTCGGTGACTTCGAGGTTTGGATAGCGTGGTGAAAGACGGGCTCTTAGCTCATCTAGGGCAATCAGGAATCGGCAAAGGAATTGTTCAGTGTCTTCGGTCTTCGAGTATAAGCGCCATCTGTCAAGTTCTTTTCTCAAAATATCCACATTCAAGATTAGGTTTTTGCTATTTTTTTTCTCGGTTCCTTTCCCAAGTTAACTATGACGTCTCGAACTTTCCTGATGTCGTCTAAGTATACGAATTCGTCGATGCCGTGATATTGGGTATCGGCTCGAATGGTTCCGTAGCATACTACTGGAATGCTGTTTTTGGCGAAGAAACTTCCGTCGTTTCCGCCTAGTTCTCCGGCGAAGGGCAGGCTTTGGCCAGTGGTTTTTTTGATGTTTTCGGCCACTGTTTGAACGAAAACGAGGTTTTTCGATGTGTGGTAGCCGGGAAGCCTGTTAGTTAGTTGAAGGGTTGCGTCGCATTGGGTTTTTTCTAAGGCTTGTTCGAAGTGTGTTCTGAGTTCTTTTTCGGCTTGCTCAATGGGTTCTTCTGGGATAAGTCGACGGTCGAAGCGGATTTCGCAGGTGCCTGGGATGACGTTTTCTTTTTCTCCGCTGTGGATCATGGTGACGCTGTATCTGCCCCAAACGTAGGGTTTTGGAGCTTCAGGCGGCGAGTGGAGTATCGACTGTTTGGCTTCCACTGTGTTTTTGTAGGTTTCGAGGGCGGCGAGGAGTTTGAGGGCTTCGTGGATGGCGTTCTTTGATTTGAAAGGATAGCCAGCGTGGCCTTGTTTGCCTTTGACAGTAATTTTGCCCCAGAGAATGCCGCTGGCGCCAAGGTACAGCCGCTCCAAACCTGCGTCAACTATGAGAGCAGCGTCGCCTCGCAGCCCATAATCGCTCAAAACATAGTCGACTCCGTAGCGTCCGCCGATTTCTTCATCTACGCCTGCAATGAGTTTGAGGTTAACGTCCAGCTTTTCTTGTTTCAACTGCCGCATAGCTCCTAAGACGGCGGCGATACCAGCTTTGTTGTCGGCTGTGCCTCTTCCGTAGGCTTTTCCATCTTTGACCGTCAGCTTGAAAGGCGGATAAGACCAGCCAGATCCTGGTGGAACGATGTCGAAGTGGGATTCGAGGAGCAGTGTCACGTCTGAATCTGCGTTAAGGGAGATGATGACGTTAGGACGTGAAAGCCCATCTTTAGCCTCTTTTTCGCCGTCAATTATTTCTACGTCTAAAGAGTTTTGTTCCGCTGCTTTTACGATTATAGACGCGCATTTTTCGTAGCCTTTTTTGGAAACCGAGTCGGTGTCTATTTCAACCATCTTAGAAAGAAGATCAAGTTCGTAATCAAGCGAACTCAAGCATTTAACCTCTCAGTTGTCTATTAATCTGCTGAAACTTATGCTTTTTTGATGAAAGCCAGCTTTTCAGCTTGGTCACCAAATATTTAAGAAAAGCAATAATCTTAAGGCTATTCCTCCTATGGTGATCGCGAAGGCTATTTCAAAAACCGTGATGAAAAACGCTTTCTTCCAGCTCAACTCCTTAACCAACGCGCCGATAGTGGCAATACAGGGGATGTAGAGCATCGCTACTAAAGCAAAAACCATCATTTCAACAGGCCCAAATCCGGGAACTTGAGCAAAATTTGAGGTCCCAAACAAGGTTGCAAGCATTATGAGAGTTAGCTCTTTTCTTAGGACTCCGAAAATCAAGGTTATTCCGGTGATGGCGGGTAGCCCCAGCCAAACCACGGTTATGGGACTTAGAACTTGGGCTATCGGCTCTAGCAGGTTGACGACTTCGGCGAGTTTGATTACGAAGCTTCCAGCTATTATGAGGGGAAACGCCATCTTGATGAACTCCTTTATTCTGAACCACGTCTGCTTCACTATGGTGGCTACGTGGGGTACTCTGTAGTCATGCATCTCCATAATCAAGCCGGTGGACTCGCCTGGCAAAGCCTTGAAGGCTAGTCTCCCAAGGACAAATATAATTGCCAAGTTGACGCCGTACAGCAAGAGTGCCCATTGAAAACCTACAAAGGTGCCCACGAGGCCGAGAATTATGACCGACGTGGCGGCGCAGGGCACTAGTGTAACCACAAAAGTTGCCAAAAGCCTTTCTCGTTCGGTCTCCATTATTCTGCAGCCTAGGCAGGCGGGAACGTTACAGCCGAAGCCCAGCATCATAGGGATAAACGCTTTGCCGTGTAATCCCATTTTGTGCATAATGTTGTCCATCAAAAACGCGATTCGGCTAAGATAACCCGAGTCTTCGAGAAAGTACAACACCAAGTAGAAAGGGATGAGAAAGGGCAACGCTATGGTCACTCCTCCGATGACCCCTTCTACCACGCCGCCCCAGAACAAATTAGCTGCGATTCCAGTGCCGAACACGCTTCTAAAAAGCGGCTCCAACCCGTAAAAAAAGTCGCTCAACAACTCGGACAAATTTTCGCCAAAAAAGAAAATCATGAAGAAAACCGAAAGAACCACTGTTGCCATTATTGGGTACCCAAAAATTCTGTGAGTTGTTAAAGTGTGAAGCCTCTCTCTCAACGGAAGCTTTGTAGGCGGCACAATCTGCTGCACCTCTCTGGCAATGCATCCCGCGATCTCATAGCGTGCAGATGTTATAACGGTGGAACATGAATGTCCGTGAATCTCTTCGATTTCTTCTGCTAACTTTTCTGCAGCTGCAAGAATCTTAGGGTCTACTTGACGAATCCTCGCTTCTATTTGTTCGTCTCCTTCTAGAAGTTTTATTGCGATCCATCTAGCAGGGTATGGAAGCTGAAGTTTCTCCACGGCCTTGCTTAATTCTTGGATTTTCTCTTCAATCTCTTCGCCGTATCTGATTTTGGAGGGATTGGCCTGCTCTTCCTTAGCAACCTCGGTTGATCGCTGCAGCAGCTCATAAAGTCCTTTTTGAGTGGGGGCCACTGTAGGAATTACGGGTACACCTAAGATTTCTTCCAGTTTTTTATGGTCTATTTTTACGCCTTTCTTTTCGGCTACGTCCATCTGGTTTAAAGCCACAACCATCGGTGTTTCAAGCTCGGTCAACTGCAACGTGAAAAAAAGATTTCTTTCGAGAACCGAAGCGTCAACTACATTAATAACCAAGTCAGGATTTTCAATCGCAATATACTCTCTCGAGATGAGTTCTTCTATCGAAAAAGTGGAGAGAGAATAAATTCCAGGCAAGTCGACAATGTCTATGGTGTAGCCTTCGAAGTGCAATGTTCCTTCTGCTTTTTCCACGGTTTTTCCAGGCCAGTTTCCTATATGCTGGTGCATGCCGGTAAGATGGTTGAATATGACTGATTTTCCAACGTTTGCGTTGCCGGCCAAAGCGATGGTGATGTGTGGTTTTTTCACTTTTCGATTCTCACCATTATTCTTTCAGCCATTCCTCGTCCTATCGCTAACCTGGATCCTCTTACTTGAAGTTCTATGGGGCCGTGGAAAGGTGCTGACTTGACTACCGTTATTTTGGTGCCTGGCGTTAGACCCATGTCTTCTAGTCTTTTCTGGAACCCCCATTTGTGACCGTGACGCCCATGACTGTAGCGGGGTGAAGCGTTGAGGGAAACAATAATTGCGGTTTCACCGTCTTTTAAGTGGGTTAAGGGCGTTTCCAGTTTTGTCAGCCTTCTCTGTTTAGTGGCTATTTTTTCATGTGTAAGGCTTATAAATAAGGATTTAGGTTAAAATAACAATGTTAGACAAGGCTAAGATTTTTGAGGCATAAACTTTGGAAACATTCAAGGCAGCAAAACTGAGTGAAAGCGAAGAAAGCTACGTTGAAACTATCTACAATCTTATCCGACAACATGGCTACGCTAGAGTCGCCGACATAGCTGAGACGTTGAAAGTTAAACCTCCCAGCGTAACCAATATGCTTCAAAAGCTGGATGAACAGAAATATGTCGACTATACGCGCTATAGGGGAGTTGTACTAACCGCTAAAGGAAACATGCTTGCAGAAAACTTGGAAAAACGGCATCAAGCATTAAAAAAATTTTTGAATATGCTAGGAATCAACGAAGAAACTGCCGAAAAAGAAGCTTGCGAAATAGAGCATAAAATAAACCGTGAGACTGTTGAAAAACTTGCCAAATTCGTAGAATTCGTCGAATCAACACCCCAGACACCTATTCTCTTCAAACGTTTCAAACATTATGACAAAACTGGAAAACGCCCTAAAGAGGGCAAAACAGAACAGCAGGAATAAAACGCTATCCACAAGTTGTTATTCGCTTGCCAATATCACAATGTAGTCAGCTGTGTCGGCGCACACGTCAGCAGCTTGTTCTATGAACTCGACCATATGATCAAAAATCACTATAGCGCCACAATTCATCTGTTCAGAGTATTTAATGAACAGCGACTTGGTTTTAAGATAGTCTTGATCGATTTCGTGTTCGATTTCTTCAACTTTTTTGGCGCCTTCTATTGCCGCTGCCGAATCCACCGCGATTTTCTCGATACTATTACGCAAAGCGTCAGCACATTTCACTAAAGTGGAAGTGGTGTGGACTTGCATTTCCCACAGTTCTTTAGGGATTTCCGAGTCTGCGAGCATTTTTGCGCATCTCGCCGCGTCTTTTACGTGGTCTGCAAGTGTGTCTAAACGTTTCACAAGGTGCATCAAGTCTTCGCGGTAGTCTGAAAATAGCGCGGCTCCTTTAGATAGTTCTTTGAAAACCACTGTTCTCAGTTTGTCCACTTCTCTTTCTACTTTGAAGAGGTCGTCGAGATGTTGCATTGCCTGTTTTTTCTTTTCTTCTGAAATGCTTTTCACTATTTGATGGAGTAAGTTTATGGTGTCAAGGGCTTTGGTTATTTGTTCTTGGGCTAAGTCTAAAGCCTTCGTTCTGCGGTGTTTTCCAAACCAAGCATAACTTTTTTTGGCCATTTTTTTCACCTCTTTTTTTGGTTACTCCTCATCTTAAT
>JBKHJI010000060.1:0-8289 GCA_046538175.1 Bathyarchaeia archaeon
AATAATCGGTAACCAATACTGGCTGCTCGAACTGCTGGCCGCAGCTCGAATAAGGACATGTCAAGCTTCCAGAGTTCACAGTAATCAACTCATCTTTTCTAGTAATACTCAAGATATTGATTCCTAATAAACGTTGCTGTACAAACGTTCAACACATAAACAACTGAAAACCGTATACGTTTGACGTTTATAGATAAGCATAAAGACTAATATTTCCGTCTCTTCTCATTGAGGCTTAGTTTAACCCAAGCCGAGAAAAACATCATGCACCCAGAAAAAAATCAGCGCAATGCAATTTTGTTAAAACTTGTTTCCGAGAAGACAAAAATAATGGAAGGCGAAGAAGCCGTTAGAAAGATACTCCGCGAAATCTTCCGAAGAGGGAAAGTGAGCACCAAGGAACTGGCCTCTTTAACGCGTCTTCCGCTTCCCATTACCGCTGCGGTTAGGCGAGAACTAGAGAATGAAGGTTTGCTTTCTCGCGAAAGAGGAGCTTTTTTGACAGATAAAGGAAAAAAGTTTATCAAAGAACAGTTAGGATTTGTTTACCCCTTCAGATTGGCATGCTCAAACTGTCAAGGCAGAGGAGTCCAAATTCCAAATGAGTTTATGCCTCTTTTAGAAAAACTGACGAAACACTTGGACACACGACCGAAACCTTTAACAAAACTAGATCAAGCCTACGGGACCCCGGAGACAGCTCTTTTGAGAGCTCTCTTTATGCTAGAAAAAGGTGATGTTGAAGGAAGAAGAATCATATTTTTGGGCGACGACGACTTTACTTCTATTGCAGTGGGGTTGCTGAGAGCCGCAGGAGAAATAACAGTTGTCGATGTGGATCCGAGACTGCTTGCAGCAATTCAATTTGTCTCCCGTCAAGAAAACCTTCACATTACCTGTGTTGAACATGATCTTAAGAAGCCCTTACCCTGTTCTTTGCATCGCAAATACGACGTCGTTTTCACCGATCCTCCTTACACTATTACTGGCTTGACGTTGTTTATTTCGCGGGGCATAACCGCCCTTAAGTCCAGAAAAAGCGTAAGCGTATACTTTTCTTTCGCTCATCAACCTCCAAACAAAATGTGGATGATGCAGAAAACTTTGAATGCCATGGGGCTTGCAATTGCTGAGCAGATTCCTAGGTTCAATGTTTACGAAGGTGCAGAAATGTTCGCTAACACATCTTTTCTAACTCGCCTAGAAACTAGTGCGAACGCAAAACCTTTAGTTACAGGAGTCTTTGACGGCAAGATCTATACAGGCGAGATTACCCAAACCGTAAGAACGTATCAGTGTGTTTGTGGAGAACAAGTGAAAGTAGCGTCGACAGAATTGATCCAAACAGTGGAAGAACTCAAAGAGAAAGGTTGTCCAAAATGCGGAAGAATGAAGGGGTTCAGGCTGGTGAAGAAAGAGAAACTGAAGGAAACTTTGGCGGAGAGATTGACTTTTCGAAATTTTGAATGGCGCGACTTTCCCGCTGTGCTTGGCTTTGAAAGAGAAATCGCTGAAAAATCTTTTCCTGAATCACCTATTCTCGATGAAAATTACCATAGGCAGAAGCTTGAGAAAGCTTTAAAGAGAGAACCCAACGGTCTCGTGGTTGCACTTTTGGACGAACAAATTGTTGGTTGGCTGTGGCTAAGAACCGAAAAGGATCGAAGCACAAACGCGAAATTTGGTTACATAAAATCTATCATTGTAGCGTCTAAGCATCGTCATCAAGGTTTTGGAAAGAAGCTTGCAGAGGCTGCCAAGCAATATTTCCTAAGCCGGGGTGTTCACAGAGTAGATCTCATAGTGTCCGCGACTAACTATGAGGCTACATCTTTTTTTGACCGAGTCGGCTTCGAAAGAGAGCATTCTACGTTGAGAAAGAGACTAATGAATGGAAGTGAACTAATTGAAGCAGATTAGGGAAATGCTAGTGGATCTTTATGGGTGTAAAGAGGGCCTTGACGATGTCGAATTCTTATCTGATGCCTTGAGAACTGCAGCTCAAAGTATGGGAAGCAAAATAGTTAAAACTGTAACTCACGAGTTCTCACCAACAGGTGTCACTGTTATTATGATACTGGCAGAAACTCACATGTCAATTCACACGTGGCCCGAGTACGGATATGCCGCATTGGACATTTTTATATGCAGCGAAGAGATCAACCCGGAGATAGGATGGCAAACCGTTAAAGACGCCTTGAACCCGGCTTCCTTTAAGATTAACAAAATGATACGGAGAATACAATAGTCTCACAGAAACCTTTTTCTTTTTATCATGGTGTCTACGCAGAGACTAGAATTCCGTTAGACGTTGAATATGTATATTGGCTCTTCTGGTTGGGTTAAAGTTCAGTGTATTCAACTGTTTTTGGTCGGTGTGTACTAAACCTTTTTATGTATAGTTGTAATCTAGTTGTGCTGTCACATTAATTATGCTTAGTTAAAGAAGCTTCTATGGCTTTCGAAATTATGTGCCAGATTTTTGTGACAGGAGAAATAAAATATGCAGATACAATACTTTAAAGATTTGCCATTGAGCAAAGAAGTTATGAGAGGAGTTGAGAAGCTTGGATTCGACAATCTTTTTCCGATCCAAGCCGAAGCAATAGTTCCATTATTGGAGGGTAAAGATGTTATTGGGCAAGCAAAGACTGGGACAGGCAAAACTGCGGCTTTTGGAATTCCCATGGTTGAACGCTTGAACCCACGAATTAACAGAGTTCAGGGTATAGTTTTGGAACCAACGCGTGAACTAGCCATACAAATCGCAGATCACATACAGCGGCTCGGCAGATACATAGCGCTTAGAGTTTTGCCAGTTTATGGAGGAGAACCAATTCAAAAACAAATACGTGCGTTGAATGCAGGTGTCCATATTGTCGTGGGCACGCCTGGGCGCGTGATCGATCACTTGAAACGTGGAACACTAGATTTGGCGTCGGTGAAGGTTGTTGTTCTCGACGAGGCGGATAGAATGCTTGACATGGGGTTCATTGATGATGTTGAACTTATACTTTCAAAGATGCCGTCAAATAGGCAGACGAGTCTTTTTTCAGCAACAATAGATCAATCAGTGATGAACATATGCCGTAAGTACATGAAAAATCCTGAAGAAATACTTGTAAGCAAAGATGAAATAGCGCTTACACAGATAGACCAGCGTTACATTGTTCTAAATCCAGCAAGCAAGTTCGAAACTTTATGCACTATTCTAGACCAAAATCGAAATTGTATAAAGCGCGCGATAATATTTTGCAGAACACGCAGGGGAACAAGTTTGCTGGCAGATAAGTTAAATGCAAGAGGATACGATGCAAAATCGCTTCACGCTGGTTTTACTCAACCGCAAAGAGATTTTGTCGTCAACTCGTTCAGAAAAGGACAGTTCAAGCTGCTTGTTGCAACTGATGTTGCTGCAAGAGGTTTAGACATCGAAGGAATAACTCACATAATAAACTATGATGTTCCATTGGATGCGTTGGTATATTTCCACAGAATCGGTCGAACGGCAAGAATGGGGCTTGATGGGACAGCCATAACACTTGTGGGCTACGGAGAATTGACACAATTCAACAACATAAAAACATTAACCAAAACTGCAATTGAAGAATTGGAACCGTATGCGCATTTTCGGTGAGATAGGGTGGGCAAAAGAAAAGTCATCAGTGAGGAAAACTTCGCTAACATGGTGCTCCCAGTTGAAAATGATGTGCTGGGCATAGCTGTTCAGATGCTAGGTAACGACAGGATCAGAGTGAAATGTCAGGATGGTTGCGTGAGACTATGCAGAATTAGGGGAAAAATGAAAAGGCGATTCTGGATCAGGGAAGGAGACATTGTTCTGGTTTCTCCATGGGATTTCCAATCCGACAGTAGAGGCGATATCTTTTGGAGATATCGACGAAATCAAGCTGATTGGTTAAGAAGAAAAGGTTATCTCACAATGTAAAGGTGAGGTGGTTGAATGAGCAATAGAGCGTGGAGTGGAAGAGGACGACCTAGAGGTTGTTGTCGTTCACGTTTTGACACCAGAATTCTCGAGTATCTCGTAAAACTTTCTATCAAACGGGGAATTCGTAGAACTGATCTTTTCAATGCGATTGTTGATGCGTGGAAGAATGGAAAGGCTTCATGTCAAGAATTGACTATTAAATTCCGAAAGAAGAAAAACAATAGCGCCGTGTTTCTTATAACTAATTGCTATGAAGTGGTCGCTCAATTCTCAATACCGGAATACATTCTTGAAGAAAGTAATCCACTTGGCGGATTCGGCTACATGTACAAAAACCTCAAACAGGTTTCAAAATCGGAAGAAAAAAATCACGGTGATGCTCATATGCTCATAAAAGATTTGAAGTCTGGAATGAAAAGAGTTGGACTAAAAGCAAAAATCACCGAAATCGCAGATCCTAAGCTAGTCTTAACAAGATTCGATGACTATGCTCTTTTGGCCAGCGTAACCCTTTCTGACAAAACTGGTACAATCAAACTTGCTTTATGGAATGAGCGGATCAACACTGTTTCTGTTAATGACGAAGTTCAAATTGAAAATGCGAACGTGACGATGTTTCGAGGAGAAAAACAGTTAAGAATCGGCAGAAATGGAAAGTTGGAAGTAACTGAAAAGAACTCGGTACATGTAGCTAAACGTGCAATGGAATGCATTTCAGATTGAGACTATCGAAACGAGGGATGAGCATGATGCCCCACATCATGCATAGAAAACAGTTTAACTTGCTTCTATTAGCGTTACTTTTATAACATGTTTTGTTGATTAAGGGCTTGTTGGCGGGTGAGTGGGTGCCTCCCATCCGTTCCGCCGTAGAAACCCCGGAAAAGCGGAGGTGAAGAGTTGAAAATAGAAACAAGAGACATTACCTTGACTGCTGTCTTTATCAGTCTTTACTTTGTTATCAATTTGATCCAAAGCGTCACAGTTGGGAATCCTGTTATTTCTGGGCCTGTGCAGCTGCGTGTCGCAGACTGTTTAATAGTTCTCGCGGCATTGATGGGGTGGCCCGTGGCAATTGGAGTAACTGTAGGCTGCGTTTTGACTAATGCTTATGCTTTTATTAGTCCTGTAGACGTAGTTTTTGGACCCGTAGCGAATCTGATTGCGGCAAGTCTCGTAATAACCCTTAAAAAGCATGAGTTACTGGCGTGCATAGCGGCTGCTTTCCCAATAGGTCTCATCGTTGGCGGAGGTTATCTCTGGTGGTTCTTTGAACCCCCAGACATTTTAGGCTTAGGTTTACCTATGTGGATGGCTATGATGGCAAGCATTACCATAAGCAGTTTAATAGCTACCGCAGTCATCGGTTATACATTGCTTAAGATACTAGGTAGATCTGGAATAATAGAGCCGTTGAAGTCTCGCGGATTGAAAATCGACACATAGGCCAAAGGTTGGAGCGGTCTCAGCCAAAAGAAAAAATCGGAACTATCCACTTTCTTATTTTTTCTTTTCAAAAAGTTCCTTGTATTTCGCGTCTATGCGTTCCATAATTTCTTTACTGTCTGCTAGAAGATCGGCCACTCCTTTGCTTTTCATTTTGACAAGTTTTTCCGAGGCGTCGATCCATTTTCTTGAGGCTGCAATCCATGCTTTCACGATGTCTGCTTCTTCATGTACAAAATCGATTGCCTCTTCGGGGCACATTTCTTTGCATTTGGGGTTTCCGTTGCAGAGATCGCAGATGACCACTGTTTTGGCGTTTTTGTCGTATAGTATGGCGCCGTAGTCGCATGCTTCTAGGCACCATTTGCATCCGTCACATTTTTCGTCGTCTACGAGTATGGCGCCCGTTTCTTCTGATTGGTGTAATGCTTCTTTTGGGCAGGCTCTTATGCATGGAGTGTCTTCGCATTGTCTGCAAGTGGTGGCTAAATGTATGAAGGGAGGGCCTCGGATGATGCGGATTCGAGATTTGAGGGGATTAAGCATGTTTTCTTTTTCTAAGGAGCAGACAAACTCGCATATGCTGCATCCGACGCATTTTTCGGGATTGACAGAAAGGTATCTTTTAGCGACTTCGGTTTCTTCCGTCTGCATCGAACGGCTTCTCCTAGCTTGAGGTGTTTGCGTGTTTATTCTGAGGCTTTTTCTACACCTTCTTGGAAGAGCTTCTTTACGGCTGTTCGTCTGGCTTTCTGGGCGAGGACATCGGCTGTTACAAAGTCTAATGCCTCTTCTGGGCACCATTCGACACATTGGGGTTTACCTAGCTCCTTGCAAGTGTCGCATACGTAAACCACTTTTTTTTCTGGGTGCAGCATGATGGCGCCGTAGTCGCATGCTTCGATGCACCATCCGCATCCGTTGCATTTATCTTCGTCCACTACGATGATTCCGGTGTTTTCTTCTTGGGATAGTGCATCTCTGGGGCAAGCAGCGACACATGCTGGGTCTTCGCATAGTCTGCATGCTACGGCCAAGTTTACGAGTGGGCCGAGGCGTATGGCTCGGATTCGGGCTTTGGTGGGGTTGTAGGTTTTTTCTTTCACCATTGAACATGCGTATTCGCAGACTGAGCATCCGACGCATTTTTCAGGGTCGCCCGAGACAAATTTTCTTTCATGAAGTTTTGCCATCTTTACTTCTCTCCTTTGGTCTTTGCGGTGTGAGCAAACTCTTCTAGATTTAGGTCTTTTAGTTTCTCGGTTGTGGGGAGGCCTTCTTTTGTCCATCCGCGCACTGCGTAGTAATCATCTAGGCCCAGTTCAAATTCTTCTTTGTTAACTACGGCTCCTTTTGCAACTCCTTCGTCTGGAATTGGCACTGTCATTATTTTTGGGGGTAAAGTGTCGTATTCCCTTGTTCCAACGCCTTCTCTGACGTTGAAGAGCTTCGCTATATTGTTTATTCTTTCGCCTGCTTTCCTTAATTCTTCAGCGGTCATTTTGATGCCTGTGGCTAAGGTGTAATATTTCGCCATGTCTTCGAGGTCGTCGTAGTATGTGCCTCTGGAGAATTTGCAGAGTATCAACGAGTCGATGACGTTGTATATGTCTTCGCCTTCCATCACTATTTTCCCTCTTCCTTTCTCGATGGCGAAGCGGTTTACTTTTCCTTTGACATCTGGCGCATAAGAGCCGGCTCGAAGGTGGCAGGCTCCTCGGAACGAAACTGCGAATCCTAGGGCCGCAGTCTTCAACCCTCTTATATCATAGCCAGGTAGCTCTAAACCTCTAATGTGGTTAGCGTATTTTTCGGCGCCTTTGCCGATTTTCTCGGCCGCCCTCATGGTTCCTTCTGCAAGTACGTCGCCTAGCCATCCCTCACGTGTGCCTATCTTCTTCACCATTTCTATCAGGGCTTCATGGTTCCCAAATTTGAGATCCAAGTTTTCGGCGTTTTCTTTTGTCAATATCCCGTTTTCGTAAAGGTCCATTGCGAAGCTGATGGTTACTCCTGTGGAGATTCCGTCTACGCCGTAATGGTTGCAGAGGCGCATAGCTTCGATGATGGCGTCTAAACGGTCGACTCCGCAGTTGGGTCCAAGTGCCCATAAGCATTCAAATTCCATTCTAGAGGTTGATCCTTTATATTGGCCTTCGGGAACCACTGCTATGTGGTCACAGCGCATGGCGCATGTTGCGCAGCCAATTATTTTTTTGACAAAGTGTTCGTTCAGGTATTCTCCGCTGACTTTTTCGGCTCCCTCAAAAGTGGCTTGAGTGAAGTTACGTGTGGGTAAAGCTGCAAGGGCGTTTAGGACGAGAACGTTCTCGGGGGTTCCTAAGGTTCTGTATTTTCGGGTTGCGGGGCCTTTCATGCGTTCGTGAATCATCTTTATGAATTCTTTGAATCCTTCGAGGTCTGCTACGTTTACGTCTTTTGTTCCACGCACTGCCACCGCTTTCAAGTTTTTGGATCCCATCACGGCGCCCATTCCGGTTCTTCCTGCAGCTCTGAACTCGTCGTTTATGATTGATGCAAAACGAACGAGTTTCTCTCCTGCTTCGCCGATGGCTGAGACGCGAATGTAGTGGTCACCTAGTTCTTCTCTGAT
Source organism: Bathyarchaeia archaeon (assembly GCA_046538175.1). Classification (GTDB taxonomy): domain Archaea; phylum Thermoproteota; class Bathyarchaeia; order Bathyarchaeales; family SOJC01; genus JBKHJI01. The sequence continues at coordinate 8,013 of JBKHJI010000060.1, forward strand.
GGCCTCGTCGGTTTCGTAGGGAGATTTTCCTTTCAAGTGTTGAGCATCCATGAGGTGAACCGAGTCGTCATCAATCCACACGTAGACAAGTTTTTCGGCTTTACCTGTGAAAATCACTGCGTCGTAGCCGGCTCGTTTCAGTTCGGGCCCGAAGAAGCCGTGAGCCTTGGATTCGGCTATTCCTCTGGTTGCTGGTGATTTTGAAACTACTGCGTAGCCGTTTCCCGCGGTGGGCCCCATGGTGCCGCTTAGTGGGCCTGTTACGAAGATTAGCGGG
>JBKHJI010000061.1:0-8247 GCA_046538175.1 Bathyarchaeia archaeon
GATTTCTAACGCGTCAAAAAGGTCATTTTCGTATCCTGGAACGGCTTCGGCGAATACAATAGCTTTCCTGAGCCCTAGATGTGTGTGTTGAACGTTTATGTTGAATCTCAAAAAAGTTCGGGAGCTGAGACGTTTAAGTCTTTTTCGCAAAGTTTCGGCGGGCATGTGCAATTTTCTTGAGACATCAGTCACGTTTCTAGGTCCGTAGGTAGCTAAAGCTTCAAGCATTTTAAGATTGGCTAAGTCAAATCGCTTATGCATAGCTAACCTATCCAGTTTACTCTAGCAACATTAGTTCCTCTTTATTGCATTTAAAATTAACCTAGCCTTTCAGAAGATACACTAGACGATGCATGGCGCCACCGGATCATCAACGTCATCTCCACCGGTTGGTTGAACAACACTATTCGCGTTTAATGACGTACCCTCGAAAGAGCTTGATATTCCCTCTGCGCTCGTTAAGGTCACAGAGACAGGGAGAGCGACAGCGAAGAAGACAAGGAACATTAGGCAGATAACTTTCCAGTTCATCAGTTCACCTCCTTTTTCTTTTTCACCACAGAATTATATAATTGGGATGGAAAGCAAAAAACTTATATGGAATTAACTTACAGAACTAAGTTCCATCTCTCCCCACGAAGAGGGCAAACTGATGGACGAAGTCTACGAAAAAATACTCCAATGCGTGGACACCGCCCTCAAAAAATTCGGGGAGAACGTCAGCGAGTCTATTTATTACTACCTCAAAAAAGACTTCAACCTAGAAAAAACCGAGATACCCGCGAAACCTGAAGTCTTCGTGAAAGCATTGACCTTCATCTTCGGGGATCAAGGAGCCAAAATAATAGAGAAACAAATCATAACGGAAATAGAAAACAATTTCCAGTTAAAAAAGGACTCATTCAAAGAAACAGTATCGATCATTAAAAAAACAAGCAAACTAGCCTAAACTCGAAAGAGTCAAACTATGTAAACATTTTGCTTAAAAAAAACAAACTTCGCGAAAACGAGCCTGCAAGAACGTAGAGCCCCTACACTCCAACCCTAATAATTAGATCCCCCATCGAAGCGAATAACAAGATCCGCCGCGTACATGAGACAATTTTTTCGCACAGAAAAGGCTTAGTTAGTCTCGGCAAGCTGCGATGGGTGCCTTCAAAAAACATATTAACAAAGCGGCTAGATAAGGATGGTAGTGGAGGCGGTTTCGTGGCTAAGGGTAAGAGAGTTGTTATTACTATTCGTTTGCTGCCTGAAGCGTCTAGCCTGTCTAACCATGAGCTGAAAAGTGCGATGGAAGAAGAAATCAAAAAAGCCGTCTACACGGTTCCTTGGGTGGACACGGTTGAATCAATCAACGTCAAGGAAAGCTAGGTCCAGCAACACCGTTAAAACCCCGACAGAAACTCTCCTTTTTTTCAACACATAGCACCAAGAATCTCCGGAATGTACGTCGCAAAAATGCCACGCAAGAGGAGGGAAAACTTTTCCAGACATGCGAGAGGCTGAGATGGCTTAAAACCAACTGCAACTCAAGCTTCTGCGGGATTTGAACCCTCCTTAGGACCAGTAATAGGTCGAATAGTTTAAAACCAAATGAAGCGAAGGCTTGAGAATGTATGTCGCATGGTGGGGTACATAGATATGGCCTCTTTCCAAATTCCTTGTTCCACCTGTATGTTTCTTCACTGTGCTTCTCGGGAAAGCTCAGGTTTTTCTTTGGGCTGGTGATCGCAGCTACAATTCTTGTTCCATTAGCGGCGATTTCTAAAGCAGTCATCGCAAACCCCTTAGTGGCTTTGATCGGCATCGCGTTTTCTTCACTAGCTTTTTCAACATATGAACCATTTGCACAATACTGAGATCTTGACTAGGAAACAACCAAGTGATTCACCATAAACGTACAAAGGCATTCAGGAACCAATCGAATCATCCAAGCGTTATGGTTATAACACCTGAAAGGCTTAATGGAAATGGGCGGGATTGAAGAGGGCGGGTAGAGAGAGTTTGAAAAAAGCTTTCTACCGAGGCCTAGTATGGATAGGGCGCAAGCCTCCTAAGCTTGCGGTCGCGGGTTCAAATCCCGCCCCGCCCGCCAGCATCCATAAACACAGAGGGACAAGGCTTACCTATCTTAATGTATTTTAATTAGCTTCCAACAAGCAACCACGGAGTTGACAGAAATATTTGAAATCCTAGAAAAATGTTTGCAAACAGAAACTGCTTTTGTCTCCTTTGTCCCGCGATTTGTCCTAACTTACATTCTGCTAGTCAGATGAAAGCTGCTCATCTACACACATCTCAACTATTTTCTATAATCTCTGTGTTATCGTTGTGCAGCAAAGTTTTTCAACATCCTACCGTCAGTTGAGAAAGGCGGGGGCACTCTTGGAGAGCATATTTCGACAAACGCAAAATATGCTTCAGCAAGCCTTTCCATTCCAAAGCTTAAACCGAGACGTGAAGATATTATTTATAGCAAACATTTTTGCCTCGTTTGGCGACGGACTAACAATCTATCTTCTTCCATTGTTCATACGAAGTCTCGAGGCAACCCCGGAGAATGTTGGTTTTCTGTACTCGGTCCTCACAATAGCGTCTGCGATCACTATAATTCCAGGAGGTGTTTTGGCTGACAAATATGACCGGAAAAAGATTTGGATATTGGGATGGGCACTATGGGTTCCAGTGCCACTCTTTTTTGCGTTCGCAACAAACTGGACGCAGTTAGCTCCTGCAATGTTTCTTTATGGAGTTCTGTTTTCAGGATCTGCTTCAAGCGCTTACGTCGTGAGAAGGACGCAGAAGAGCAAATTAGCTTCTACATTTTCATTACTTGCTTCAGCTTGGGGATTAGGCTACACTTTTGCACCTGCTGTAGCGGGTTACCTAGCAGAGAACATTGGTATGCAATGGGTGTTCTTTATGACAACCATATTCTACTTCGTCACTATGCTTATGCTTACACAGATAAGCAGCCAACACCCGAGAAAGCCCAAGTGCAAAGCAAAGACAACTCAGACAGCCTCAACTAATGCAGCCTTCAAGTCCCGAAAGATATTCTTCAATTCCGCTTTATTCGCCGCTGTAATGTTCTTTTTGTTTCTGGTGTTCCCGTTGGTGCCCCAGTTCCTAAGCGACGTTTACCATTATGACCTCGCCCATATTGGCGTTCTAGGATCTTTCACTTATTTCGGGGGATTCATTTTGTCTTTAGCCATCGGTAAAATTGGTGACAGATATGGAAAAACAACCGCCATCTCTATTGCGATGCTTTGCGTTGCTTTTTCACTCGGCATATTTATTTCTGTCAACAATTTCATCATTCTCATCTTCTCTTGCTTTCTACGCGGTGCATCTTTTCCCATGTGGGCTTTCATCGGCGCCACTATAGGATCAATTGCCCCCTCCGCCTCTAGGGCTAGATGGATTTCGGTAGCTCAAACCATCGCTCAAATGGCAAGCATACTCGCGCCTTACGCGGGCGGCGTATGGTATGCTAATTCGCCGCAAATACCATTCGCTATAACTATAGCTGCCTCCATAGCAATCGCTTTTTTGGGCCAAATCAGCCCCTTCAAAGAAAAACACCCAAGTATTCAAAACTCTACAAACAGAGACAGTCGCAACCCTACCATAGTTTGCACCTCAACCTACAACGCTATAAGAAACCATGCCTCAAACAGTTGTAGGGAGAAATTAACTAGTTGGGCAAATGTCAAGTCTGCAACGCCAACTCGCCCTTAATCTCCACTCAACTAGGCGTCTGCATAAACTGCATTCGCACAAAACCTGAAAAGGCTCTAAAAATAAGCAAGCATGCCCACATCAAGGCTCGAAAACCTTTCAATCTACCATCAGAGCCAACACAAACACTCAATGGCATTCAATGCGGCCAATGCGCCAATCAATGCAAGATAGGCAAAGATGAAAAAGGCTACTGCGGTTTAGTAGAAAATAAACAAGGTAGACTAGTGCGCCACGGTGGAACTCCAGAAAAAGGCATATTAGAGTGGTACTACGACTCGCTGCCTACAAACTGCGTTTCATGGTGGTTATGCCCGGGATGCACAGGGGCAGGCTACCCAAAATACGCCTACAATCACACAGCAGAAACAGGTTACTCTAACCTCGCCGTCTTTTATGGCAGTTGCAACATGAGCTGTCTTTTCTGCCAAAACTGGCATCACAAGGAACTCGCACAAAAACACAAACCCGCAATTTCTGCAGAACAGTTGGCATCCAAAGTAAACGAAAAAACCTCGTGCATCTGCTTTTTCGGGGGCGATCCCTCTACCCAAATGCCCCACGCTCTGAAAACTAGCCGGCTAGCTTTAATAGACGCATTTGACAAACATCGAATACTACGTATTTGTTGGGAAACAAATGGGCAAATGCTCCCGAAATATGCACAGCAAGCCGCGGAGCTTTCGCTCAAAAGTGGAGGAAACATGAAATTCGATCTGAAAACTTCGAACGAAAATCTCAACGTAGCGATAAGTGGGATATCCAATAACGTAACTTTAGAGAACTTCGAAAGAATAGGCAAACGATACTGCAATCAAAGACCGGAACTACCTCTCCTTACAGCAGGCACACTCTTGGTATCAGGTTATGTGGACGCTTTGGAAGTTGAGAAGATTGCTAAATTCATTGCAGACATAGACTCCACAATCCCCTACACGCTTCTAGCCTTCTATCCAACACATATTCTGAACGATTTGCCAATCACAACCAAAAAGAATGCCGACAAATGCTTCAACATAGCGAAGAAATACTTGGCGAACGTAAAGATAAGCAACATGTATTTGCTTTTCTAGTCACTTTGATTGTTCAACAATCCTCAACTCTAAAACTACGTAATCGTGAAATGCCACATACTGCAATGCGTTCTTGAGATTCTCAAGCTTACCCCGCAGAGGTTCTGCAAATGCTTTATAGCTTTCATACGGGTTTCTTCTGAATCAGCATCTCGTAAACGTAAAAACTGTGTAAGAATATTTCGAAATCCAGATTCTTCGTGTTCTTGTGTATATTCTCACGTGAATCTTTTTTCAATTTTTGTTGCTACCATTTGTTACAAATATAACGTTTAGCAAGTCTTAATATAAGCGTTTCTAAAAAGATGTTCAACATAACTACAACGGAGATACATATATAGAACCAAGCAAAAATGGCAAGCAAAACAAAACACCTAATAAAACAAAGCAACAAAATAGTCGAAAAGGTTGAACACGTATGCTGCTTGTACAGATCTCTGATATTCACTGCGGTTCAATGTTCAGAAAAGACGTTTTTCAAAACGCAGTAAAAGAGATTAACGCCATGTGCCCAGACGTGGTCCTAGTAACCGGAGATTTGACCGAGGACGGCCTAATGACTGAGTTTCAAACAGCTGCAAAACAACTCAAAAGGTTGAAAACAGAAAAAATCATTTACGTAAGCGGAAACCATGACTATCGCTCCACGGGTTACCTTCTGTTTAGGCAATTCTTCCCTTTTTCACAGGTGACCGAGATAAATGATGCTGTCATTGTCGTGGTCAGCTCTGCACGCCCCGACAGAGACGATGGAGAAGTAGGCCACAGACAAAATCTTTGGCTCGAAAACACTCTCAAGAAACACAAAGACAAACTGAAAATAGTAGCAATCCACCATCATATAGTGCCTGTACCTGACACTGGCGCCGATCAGATTACTGTCGTAGATGCCGGCGACATCTTGAGAAGCCTCACAAAGTCTAAAGTGGACCTAGTGTTATGTGGTCACAGACATAGACCTTGGCGATGGCAAATCGAGAACATGAAAGTGATCCATGCAGGAAGCATTTCGTGTGAAAAACTCCGCGGCTTTTTCTGCAATTCTTACAATGTTATAAACATAGAGAAAGACAAGATAGATGAAAAATTGAAAATAGTGAACGGTGAATTCGTAGATTTCAGAGAAATCTTGAAAATGAGGGAAGTCTTGCAAGCTTCTGATATATCAAACTAAAATTAGCCTCCATGCGACACTGGAATCAGAACTAACTTGTCACCACTTTCAACACTAGTTCTCAGACCGTCTAAAACACCAATTTCTTTTCCATTTAGTAAAATAAGCACGTTCGGTCGAGGATCTTTAAGTTCGGGATCGACCAAAACCTGTTCAAATTTTGGTGTAAAACGATTCGTGAGTTCAGAAATAACATCCTTTACAGTAACTGAGCTATCAACTCTCAGTGAAATATTCTTTTTTCCAACAATTCTCTGTAGAGTTCCCACAAACTCTACTTCAATTAGGGTTGTCAACTCTGTCCTTTCCATCTTGTTTCTGATCGAAGGATCAAAACGAACGTTCCTAAGGCTTTTCGCCAGTAAAGAGTTCAACAATGTCTGCGGCGATGCTTACGATATCGTTGACTTGTTCCATGGTTTTGGTGAATTCTGAATCGGGAGTTTGAGAAACTTTTTGTATCATCCATTCAATTTCTATTAAACATTTTAGCAGAGGCTCATTGGCCAAGTGATGTTGGTTGCCAAATGCTTGATATACTATTGATTCTATGAAGGCAGGATCGCCTAGACTGTAATATATCGCCGCTTGCGCCTTTCTCATAGCCTCAAGGATCAAACTGTGAGCAATAGAAGGAGTTTTTTGAGCCGCCAAAAGCTCGGCTTTTGCTTCTCTCAAATAACGGAGCGCCCACCCTTTTCTGTAGTTGCTGGCAGTAACCATATTTCGTTCAACCTTCCTAATCTTCTTCGGAGTTTTCCTCAACTTCATCTTCTTCCGAAGCATTCAAAATTGAAACTAAGCTGGTAATATATCCAGCTATCCTGTTTCTAAGCTTAGCTGAGGAGATTTTAGTAAGAGATGCTAAAACTTTCTTGTTGCTTTGAAAATCTGAAGTAAATTTCGTCGGATATAACTTCATTATTTCTCGGGCAGTTTGCTTTACGTGTTCTGGTCGCACTTTACCCAACCTTTTCATTCCATCCTTTTAGGCTCTTGCAATCTTTTGCTCTGTTGGCTTTCTTTAATTACTATGACTTCCATAAAAGCAATTTGGTGTAAACAGCGTTGCATAAACGCAGTTGCGGCGTACATAGCGCGATTCAAACATCTCCCGCCTCTAAAAACATAAACTGCCGTTCGCCGTAGCTATAGAGACTTCTGGAAAACAGCTTCATATTGCGAGTAGTCGGCACCGCTTCTACTTGCCGTTTACTACGGCCTACCTACTATCTACTCAATTGTTTTCCTTTCTCGCTCCATTGATTCGAATATTCTTCCTTTTTCACCGTGAAAGGGTAGCTTCACCATTTCTTTCTCTTTTTGAACAAAATCAATACTATCATCGAAAGAATGACGGAGAAGGCTATTATAACTATGAATGTCATTCTCCAATATTGGTCAAGTGTGCCCGTTGGCTTTATTGTCGGATAGTCATCTTGATTATTTTCGTCAATAAAGTATGGTGTGTCCCATATGCCTGAATTGTCTATTTCAGCAGCGTCGGGATACCTTGTTTCATAGTCACTCCAATAGTTGCCGCCGCTTGGATAGCCATCATCCCACGTGTTGGTCGCGTTGAGGATCCAGACTTGGCGGGTGTTGTTTACGAATCGGTTGTGGTAGATAATATTATCAGAAGAACGGCGTAGCCAAATTCCAATATTGTTGTCTGTTACGTTGTTTCTTGATATAGTGTTGTGTGAGGATTCGTCGAGTGAGATCCCGCCATAGTCCAACGTAGGCCAGCTTTCTGTTACGTTGTTTCCGAAAATGTTGTTGTATGAAGAATAGAGTATATAGATGCCGCAATGGCCGTTGTTTACTATGTTGTTTTCGAAAATACTGTTGTTAGATGAACGTTCAAGCTGGATGCCAGCCCAACTGTTTTCCGTCATGTTATTTCCATAGATGCTGTTGTTGTTAGAAGAGTGGCTGAGCAAAATGCCGTTCCAGCTGTTTGTAATTAAGTTGTTTCTATGGATGCTGTTGTTTGAAGATCTTCTGAGCCAGATGCCAAACCAAAAGTGTTTAATGTTGACGTTTTGGATTGTTACATTAGTTAGATCTCGCAGGTAGAATCCCTGAGAATAGCTTGCTCTTGCGCCTTCCACTGTGTGGCCTCCACCGTCAATTATTATGTTGCTTCGCTGTATGATGATTGCACTCAAATCTTTTGGAACATTTCCTATAATGTTATCAGTTAACGTGTAAATTACATTGTCCACCGTCGAAATGGGTGCTGTCGAAGGC
>JBKHJI010000062.1:0-8236 GCA_046538175.1 Bathyarchaeia archaeon
CAGTTATGAAGGCGATTTTTTTGGAGTCCAATTTTGATCAGCCTATTAGGAAGTTAGTACTAGTTATTTAAGAGTAACTACTCTAAAAAGAGTAACGTTAGTCACGTAAGCACTATATTATTCGTTTGATATTGTCTAGTCTGAAGAGTATGGCAAGTCTAGCCAAGATAGTTCGAAACGCCTTCGAAGCTGGTATCGTGGAATATGTTAGTTTGGTTGAGAAAACTGCTAGACTCTTGGCTTCAGAAAAAGGATCTATTGGAAGTTTAACTATTGACGGTCGGTTGGTTAGAGCACAGCCTTCTGGACAGGCAATCGTGGTGGGTGACCTACATGGTGATTTGGAAAGTCTCGTAGATATGATGAAAGCTTCAAAGTTCATAGAGAAAGCGTCGCATAATAGCGAAGTTCTGTTGGTTTTTCTCGGAGATTATGGAGATCGTGGCTCCTATTCTGCAGAAGTTTACTACGTAGTCTTGAAGTTGAAGCAGCTTTTCCCAGAAAAAGTGGTACTCATGCGAGGAAATCATGAAGGTCCAGACGACTTGTTGGCACATCCTCATGATTTGCCTCAAAACCTTCAAGTTAGATTTGGCAAAGAAGGGGCAACGGTTTACTCTAAAATCCGTGAGTTGTTCGCACATTTGTACAACGGGGTGGGCTTGGAAGATTTTTGCGTTATGTTGCATGGAGGGGTGCCTAGTCAGGCTTCTTCTTTAGAGGATTTGAAGTTTGCCCATTTGAAACATCCTGAGGAAAGGCATCTTGAAGAGATTCTTTGGAGCGACCCCGATGACGCTGTTAAAGGTACTCAACCGTCGCCCCGAGGAGCCGGAAGACGGTTCGGTGAAGACGTTACTCAAAGGTTTCTCGACATGTTGAACGTCAAAGTGTTGATTCGGGGCCACGAATCAGCCCCAGAGGGTTTCAGAGTTAACCACCATGGCAAGGTTTTGACGTTGTTTTCCCGAAAAGGATTGCCATACCATAACGTTTCAGGTGCGTATTTGCAGGTAGATTTGCCTGTTAAGCGCCAAAATGCTCATGAGCTTGAGCCTTACATTCACAAAATCTGATAACACACCGTGCTGACCGTGTTTTGGGAAAAATTTATGCATTGTGGCAAGTTAAAGATGAAACTTAGCAGGAAAAACGTGGAGTGGTCGAGTGTCAGATGGTCGAGGCTGAAAAAGGGCGGAAGAAAACGAGAGCCAGAATGCCCGATGTTGACGAATATTTGAAGCAGTTGCCCCCTCCGCCTCCCGAACATGCCCATGAGCTGAAAATGGAGAAGGAGCTAAAACGCCTACTTGACAGATATGAGAAACTTTCAGACAGAGAGTTGCAGTATTATTCTAGGCAGATTATGTTGGATGAAGTGGGATTTGAAGGACAACTTAGACTGAAGAAAGCAAAAGTTTGTCTAGTAGGTTTGGGGGGCTTGGGTTCAACCGTTGCCACTCAGCTAGTAACTATGGGGGTGGGACATTTGCGGGTAGTTGACCGCGACGTCGTGGAAGAGTCTAATTTGCAGAGGCAGCATCTTTACGATTTCAGCGTTATCGGCTTTCCGAAAGTGGAGGCGGCGTTAAAAAGGTTGGAAAGACTTAACCCGTACGTAGAGGTTTTGCCGTTGCCGCTTTCTTTTGGCGAGCATAACGCGGCGAGAATCTTAGACGGAATGGACGTGGTAGTTGACGGTTTAGACAACATGAATACGCGATACGCGGTGAATCGAGCTTGTGTCAAACTTGGGATTCCTTACGTTTTCGGGTCGGCTATTTCCACTTTTGGAAACGCTTCCACCATAATTCCGCGAGAGACCGCGTGTTTGGAGTGTTTTTATGGAAAACTTGATGACAGTCTTTTGCCTAGTTGTGGCACAATCGGCGTACATCCATCAGTGATAAGCATTGTGGCCAGCATAGAAACTGCTGAAACTGTGAAGATACTTTTGGCGAAGCAAGCAAGCCTTGAAAATAAGCTTCTTTACTGCGACGTGAGTGAGGTTCGCTTTGAAGAAGCGGAAGTTGGCCGCGCAGAGAACTGTCCAGTTTGCGGTAGCCAACCTAAAGCCGATCCAGTGCCTTTGAAGCACGTTTTGGTTGAGGAAGGTTGTGGGAGAAACAAGAAGAGAACATTCACTGTAGCCCCGAAGGACGATTTGGACTTGAACATAAAAAGAGTTGTTGGTTTTTTGAGAAAAGAGAGAGTGCGGTTAAACGTGGAGGCCAAACTTGGTGTAACTTTCACAACTAAAGAGGGAATCACCGCAAGTCTCCTCAAAAGCGGGGTCATGATAGTAAACGGAACAAACAGCAAAAGGGAAACGTTGGATTTTTACAGGCAAGTAATAGTGGACAGGCTGGAGGTTCCTTGGTCTCGCATAAAATGAATATTTTGATAATTGGAGTTTAGTATTCGATGCCTTTTCTGGGGGGTACTCCTTTTGTGAAGGGGTGTTTAATTTCTTTCATTTCTGTTACTAGATCAGCTGTGTCGACTATTTCTGGCAGGGCGTTTCGTCCGGTTAGGACTAGTTCTACGTGTTTGGGTTTGGTTTTGGCCAACTCTGCGACTTCTTTTACGGCTATTAGTTTTAGGTTCAGGGCTACGTTGATTTCGTCTAGTATTACAACGTCGTGTTCGCCGTCTGTGACGATTTTTTTGGCTAGCTCAAAAGCTTCTTCTGCAAGTTTTATGTCTTCGATTTGGGGGGGTTTTTGAGTGATGAATTTTCCGCGGCCGAAAGCCTTCAAGCTAACGTTTGGAAGTTGTTTGATTGAGTAGAGTTCTCCGTAGTCGAAGCCTCCTTTGATGAATTGTATTATGTAGACTTTTAGTCCGCGGCCTGCTGCTCTCAGGGCTAAGCCGAAAGCGGCTGAGGTTTTTCCTTTTCCGTTGCCCGTGTAGACTTGCACTAAGCCGGTTTCTAGTGGTGTGTTTTTCATAGGGTGTGCTCGTCCTTGCTGGAGGTTTTGAGTTGTTTAGTTAATGCTTTTTCGGCTGCTGTTGTAGGGTCGATTTCCCGGGCTATAATTTTTGAAATTAGCTGTTCGAGTTTGCCGTTTTGTTTTAGCTGTTCGATGACGTGTTCAACGGTCTTCTGTTTTATCGCTTCGACCAACTCTGCTTCGGCTGCCTTTTTTTTTCGTAGGGTAGCTCCGCCTTTTTCGAGGTATTCTCGGTGTTCATCGATTTTTTTCAAAAGTTGGTCGGTTCCTTGACCAGTGGTGGCGACTGCTTTGATTATTGGCGGAGTCCATTTGTCTTCGGGGTTGTTGAGTTCCAGCATGGTTTGAATGTCGGTGACTGCTTTGTCGGCATTTTCGCGGTCAGCCTTGTTGACGACGAAGATGTCGCCTATTTCCATTATCCCAGCTTTGATTGCTTGGATTTCGTCGCCGAAGCCTGGTGCCAATACTACGATTATTGTTTGGGCTATTTTGATGATGTCTACTTCTGACTGTCCCGCGCCCACGGTTTCAACGATGACTATGTCTTTGCCTGAGGCGTCTAAGATGTGCACCGCGTTTTTCGTGGCTTTGGCTAGGCCGCCTGGGTTGTTTCGGGTTGCCATGCTTCTGATGAATACACCTTCGTCGGTGCTGAGGTCTTGCATGCGGATGCGGTCGCCGAGGAAGGCGCCTCCTGAGAAGGGGCTTGTGGGGTCGACGGCTACTACGCCTACGGTTTTGCCTTGGTGTCTCAGTTCTCTGACTAGTTTTTCGACTAGTGTGCTTTTTCCTGCTCCGCCTGGGCCTGTGACTCCGATTATTTGTGCTTTTCCGGTGTGGGGGTAGAGTTGGGCGATGGTTTTTTGGGCTTCTGGGGAGTTGTTTTCGATTAGTGTTATGGCTTTGGCTACGGCTCTGCGGTTGCCTTGTAGCACCGTGTTGACGAGTCGTTGGGTGGCTGCCAATTTTTTCAGCGACTTTTCTCTGAGGTTTTTTTGACGAAGTTGATTATGGTTTCGGTGGTTGTGCCTGGTCCGAAAATTTCTTTTATTCCCAGTTTTTTGAGTGCTGGAACGTCTTCTTCAGGTATTATGCCGCCAGCGAATACGAGGACGTCGTTTAGTTCTTTTTGTTTTAGTAATTCCATTATTTTTGGGAAGAGCGTCATGTGGGCGCCCGAGAGTATGCTGAGGCCTAGGACGTCGACGTCTTCTTGAAGCGTGGTTTCTACTATTTGTTCTGGTGTTTGTCTCAATCCGGTGTAGATGACTTCCATTCCGGCGTCTCTAAGTGCGCGGGCGACTACTTTGGCTCCTCGGTCGTGGCTGTCTAAGCCGGGTTTAGCTATTAGGACTCGGATTCTTTTGTCTTCCAACATGTGGCCTCTCCTAAACTACTATTAGTTCTTTGTATATTCCGTAAACTTTTCTGAGGACGTCACATATTTCGCCTAGGGTGGCATAAGCTTTTACGGCTTCGATGATGGTGGGCATTAGGTTTTGGTTCTTGTCTGCGGCGTCGTGAAGCTTATCTAGAACTTGTTTGACTTTGGGGTTGTTGCGTGTGCGGCGGAGTTTTTGGAGATTGGCGATTTGTTCGTCTTCGACTTTGGGGTCGATGCGTAGGAGTTCGATGGGGCATTCGGGTTCTTCGATGCAGTATTCGTTTACGCCGACTAGTGTTCTTTCGTGGTGGTCGATTTCTCGTTGGTATTTGTAGGCGCTGTCGGCGATTTCTTTTTGGAAGAAGCCTCTTTCTATGGCTTCGTAGACGCCGCCCATGTCGTCGATTTTTTGGATGTAGTTTGTGGCTTTTTCTTCCATTTGGCTTGTTAGGGTTTCCATGTAGTAGCTTCCTCCTAGGGGGTCTACTGTGTTGGGAACTCCGCTTTCGTGGGCGATTATTTGTTGTATTCGCAGTGCTATGCGGACTGCTTCTTCGCTGGGTAGGCATAGTGCTTCGTCGTGGCTGTTGGTGTGGAGGCTTTGTGTTCCGCCTAAGACGGCGGCGAGTGATTGGAGGGTGACTCGGATTATGTTGTTTAGGGGTTGGTTAGCGGTTAATGTGCAGCCGGAGGTTTGGATGTGCATGCGCATCCACATTGAGCGTGGTTTTTGGGCGTGGAATCTTTCTTTCATTATTTTTGCCCACAGTCTGCGGGCTGCGCGGAATTTGGCGATTTCTTCGAAGAAGTCGTTGTGGCTGGCGAAGAAGAAGCTTAAGCGGGGGGCAAAGTCGTCGACGTTTAAGCCGCGGTTGATAGCTGCTTCTACGTAGGCGATTCCGTCGTATAGAGTGAATGCTAGTTCTTGCACTGCGTTTGAGCCTGCTTCGCGGATGTGGTAGCCGCTGATGCTTATGGGGTTCCATTTGGGGAGATGTTTGGTGCAGTATTCTACTATGTCGGTTACTAGTTTGACTGAGGGTCTAGCGGGGAATATGCAGAGTTTTTGGGCGAAGAATTCTTTGAGGAGATCGTTCTGCGTTGTGCCTCCGAGCATGGTGTGGGGAACGCCTTGTTTGTCGCCTACGGCGACGTACATTGCCAGAAGCATGGCCGCGGGGCCGTTGATGGTCATGCTTGTGGTGACTTTTTCGAGGGGGATGCCGTTGAAGAGGACTTCAAAGTCTCTGAGGGATGAGATGGCGACGCCACATCTGCCTACTTCGCCCAGCGCCATGGGGTGGTCGGAGTCGTAGCCCATGATGGTGGGGTAGTCGAAGGCGATGCTGAGGCCTGTTTCTCCTTCGCTGAGGAGGTATTTGAAGCGTTTATTGGTTTGTTCAGCGGTGCCGAAGCCGCTGAATTGGCGCATGGTCCACAGGCGTCCTCGGTACATGGTGGCGTGTACCCCTCGGGTGAAGGGGTATTCTCCGGGGAAGCCCAAGTCTTGCAGGTAGTCAAGGTTTTGTGTGTCTAAAGGTGTGTAAAGCCGTTTAATTGGAATTTCTGAAATGTTGTGGAACTCTTTTTTTCTCTCAGGGTGACGTTGCAGCCAGTTGAGAACTGTGGTCTTCTCCCATTTTTCTTGTTGCTTCACGAGTTCATTGAGCTTTTTTTCTTGAGCGGTCAATGTTTGTGACGCTCCTTTCGTGGAGAGTTAGAATATACAGTTATCAGACAACCTAAAAATCTATTGCAAGAGAGCTACATCCACAGAGAAAGACGCAAGCCGTAGCCCCTAGGATCCCAAAAACAGACCCGTCATTATTTGTCCGACTTGCAGTTTTTCTTTGTCCGACAAAACCAGAGCCTCTGATTTGATCACCAAAAAATTTTTTCTTTTGACTGTCAAAAGCAAGCCTTGAACCCGCGTAAGCATGTCGCTTTTGGTTGCAGTTAAGCTGTGCAGTTAGCCTAAGAAAGGTTTTTTGTTGTTATTGTTGTTTCACTATGTGTTTTTGGATATGCGTCGGCAAGCTTTTATGCGGCGTTACCTGCGGCGTCTATATCGTCTTCTGCCAGGTCTATGTTGGCCGTTGTTTCTGCCTAGAAGGATGCGTTTGTTGTATAGTTTGCGATTGTTGAGTTTTGGTCCTGGTGAACTGTTTGTCTTTGATTCTATTTTTGGAGTTATAGACCTGACTTTGCCTGCTTTAGACAGCGATCCATGGGAAGGTATAATATCACCTCACTTTTGGTTTTTGAGGATTAGAACAAAAAGAAACCAAAAAGCCGCGTAGTGAAACTTCTTCAGTTTCCTCTTATCGTTAAATCCTATTCTTATTAGGGTTTGATTTTATATAAATGGTGTGTTCTAGTCCATGGAAAACGCGTGGTTTTCGGCGAAAAATGTAGATGTATAAAAAAGGGGCTAGATAAGACGGATTTGCTTTATACGTTTACTCTTTTTTGAGAGTGATTTCCATTGTTGAAACGTTTCTGGGGTTTCCGCCTTCTCTAGGTGCGACTTCTTCTGTGCCTATGCCGATAGAGTGGATTTGGGCGTCTTTGAAGAATCGGTTGCGGGTGATTTCGACTACGTCGACAGCCGTGCTTATAGCGCGGCCGCGTGCTTTTAGCACAACTTCATCTGTGTCAGACATGTTGAAAGCGGTGATGACTGCCATCACATAGCTCATCGGAGGTTTGTTTCCAACGTAAACCACGTTTTGTTCTTTGCTAGCTTTGGAAGGTGCTTTATCGCTTTTGTCTGGTTTTTTCTTTGGTTCTTCTTTGCTATCGGCTTCGGACATTTCGTCTTCGGTTTGTTCTTCTTTTGACATGTTGTTACACCGTTGTTTTCTGATATGTTCATTATAGGCTTATGTCTTAAACGTTACGGTTACAGCCCGAAGATTAAACGTGAACACATGACAATAGATAGAAGCATCTAATATTGCACACAAATATGGGTATGGCAACGCAGCTTGACAGAGGCTTATTAGAAGTGGCGGACCAGAACTGTAGCATTATAGTCAAGAATGTGAGCATCGGTCTAGAAAGGCAGAGTTTTAGGTCAAGTTTTTTATGATGACCAACGGGGTTCCAGCGTCTGCAGAACCAGTAACTAGATCCGCCAGGCTAGCCACTATATCCGCCAACTGCTTAACAAAAGCGTCAAACGGATACTGTTTTCGCCAGTACACATAAGCATAATTTCTAGGTGGTTTAATTCCATACTTGGTATAATTAATCTTAGGAATTCTGACAACAATCGGCGTACCAGAAGCCAAAACACAAGACCTCCAACTCTGGGCTCTAAAACAGAAACCTTCTCGACCTTAAAAGACATCTCGCCAACATTGACCAGTTCTCCCCACGTTGCAAACCATCCAAACGCTGCTTAAAAGCTTCAACAAGACCACGATCAGGCGAAGAAATCAAAAAACGTCTCATGTCACCTCTATGCATGTCTACAGAGGGAAAAATATTCGAGAAGCAAAAAAACTTGTATCCTCGTCTATCATGCAAATTCTCATAAGGCGAACCCCTCAAAAGATCATACAAAAAACCTTGCAGCTTATGATGATACCTCAAATCATAAACACAATCACACAGAGCCCGTAACTCAATAAGCACTCTCATAAAACAAACCTCTAAAAACCCACCTTTAAAAACTGATCGAACATGTGATTAAACAGCTTTATACTCCTCAGTTAACTATCGAAGTTCCAAGAATGCAAATTTATGATGGATGCGCTCCCTTATCAAGTTCGCAGTCGTAACAATCGCCATCTATTTCTTTGCTTTTAACTTTCAAAACGTTGTTTGGCGTTTTAGAACATTTTGGAGAAATCGTCATAGACTCTTTTTCGGTGGCCGACGAACAGTATTA
>JBKHJI010000063.1:0-7816 GCA_046538175.1 Bathyarchaeia archaeon
TGTAAAAAAGTATGTTTTTAAACCCAGCAGCCGCATTGTCTGGATAGTGGTAGGGAAGGAAAGAGATTATCTGATAATGCCCACTGCCGATTTCTGCACTTGCAACGATTTTTACTTTCGAGTAATGGATAAACAGATACATTTGTGCTATCATTTAATAGCGCAAAAACTAGCAGAAACTCTGGAAAGCTATGAGTTATATGAAGAAGAAGATGAATTATATGAAGTGTTGATGAAAGAATGGAAAAAGGCGATAACTTAAATAATGAATTCTATCTAGTATGGAAGAAAGGTGATAATCCAGATTGGACATAGAGATGTTCTTTCAAACGCTGATATATATTTTAATGGTTACAGCATTTATCGCCTTAATGATAATTTTTCTTCAGTTACTTCGTGGCCGAGAGGAAAAAACTGGGTAGCAAGAGCCTTTTTAGCCCAAATGTCAGGGTTTCTTACTTATACACTTCGTAAAGAAGAGCAGGCTTATGCAAAAAATCGTCAAAATAGTCGCAACAATTATGGCAAACAGAACGTCATGCCCGCTTCCAATTATAATTGGAATGGGACCGACGATAATTATCACACCTATACTGATATTTTCACCTGAAATAAAAGAGGAAACTACCATCAAAACCATCCCAATGAAAATTAGCGCAAAACCAACCAGAAACACTAGGGATCCAACCGATTTGAACAGCCGCATGACCAGCCCATTACAGATAATTAAAGGCAACATACACTATGAGGGCAAGTGCCATTAAAACGATAGATAGACCCAAAAGTGTCTTTACAGATTTTTTGTCGGTTCCAAACACTATTGGAATAGGACCGATGATAATTGCTCCACCGCCTTTGGCCGTCTCTTCTTCATTCATGGACGAAAAAAGCAGGATAATAATGGCAACTAAAACCACTAGAACTCCAACTAGAACAAACACAAATCCCAATATTGCTAAGGAGGAGTTAATCATGGACATCTGAGGTTTTTATGCTGTAGAAGACTCAAATAAATTTATAGCAAACCATTATTTTTCATCTTAGATATTGCCGTGGTGGAAGAATTGAATGTAGAAGAGATCGTGCGGCTCATTCTTTCACAAAACTGCAAGTTGATCCGTGACGATGTAATAGCAGCCATAGAAAGAAAAAGAGTAGCCAGTGGAGGATTCTTAACAGACGAAGCAGCTGCACGATTGGTTGCTGCAGAGTTTGGAGTGGAGATGAAACTCGAAAAGCCACTTTCTAGGATTCATCTAGGTCAATTAGTTTCTGGATTGAATGACGTTACGGTTTTGGGGCGCGTATTGCTTGTTAATATGCCACGGTCTTTCGCTCGAAGAAACAAAGATGGAAAAATATCGCAGCTTCTAATCGGAGACGAAACGGGAACCATAAGGGTTGTTTTATGGGATGATAAAGCGAAGCTCACTGAGAATGTTCAACTTGGACAGACAGTAAAGGTCTCGCATGGATATGTTCGGCGATCTAGAAACGGCGCGAACGAATTACATGTAGGGGAACGAGGTGACGTCCAGATCATAATCGCATCTCCTGAAATGGAAGGAGAAGAACTTCCGCCTATCAGAGCCTTTTGTGAAAAAATAGCAAACATAAGTGAAATGCACAAGAGGACCAACGTAGAAGGAGTGATCAAAAGGATGTACCCAATTTCTGTGTTTCAGCGGCATGATGGAACAGAAGGGGAAGTTCTGCGTATGGTGCTTGAGGATCGTACTGGAAGGGTTCCCGTGGTGTTTTGGAATGATAAGGCAGAAGAAGTAGCAGAGAGGAGGGAAGGAATGAAGGTTTTGTTGATGAATGTAAAAGTGAGGAAGAATCGTCGGGATGGAATATTAGAATTGCATGTAGATCATTTTGCTAATGTGAACTTGAATCTTGAATCGTAACGAAGGTTTTTCGCGCTCAGAGAGTTAAAGAATCGACAGTGGGGCTAAAGTTATATTGAAGGATGTTCTTGTAGTGGAAAAGTTATCGAGCCAACTGGAGATTAGCATCCGTGATTTTTCTGTGATAGAATTGTAAGATAAATGTGGAAACATTTATTTCATAAAACCATTCAGAGTATAGGTCTCTTAGATTGGTGGTTTAGCATGAAGCCGAGTCAGATTTCTCTTCCCTTAGATCAATTACCTAAGAAGTGGTACAATGTAGCCGCGGATTTACCGGAGCCTTTGCCGCCGCCTAAAGAGCCGGAAGGTGGCCCGTCGCGTATGGAGTTTTTGGCGAGAACAATGGTTCATGAATGCTTGAAACAAGAGGCCTCCACCGAGCGTTGGATTCCAATTCCTGACGAGATCAGGGAGCTTTATGCCCAGACTGGTCGGCCCAGGCCGCTTTATAGAGCAGGGAGACTTGAGAAGCAGCTTGGACTTAAGAAAGTGAGGCTGTATTATAAGCGGGAAGACTTGTCGCCCACGGGTTCGCATAAAGTGAACACGGCTTTGGCCCAAGCATATTATGCGGCTAAGGAAGGAAAGTCTGCGTTAGTGACGGAGACGGGGGCCGGTCAATGGGGAAGTGCGCTGTCTTTTGCGGCGCGGTTAATGGAATTAGAATGCCTAGTGTTTTGGGTGAGAGCAGTTTATAGTTGGAAAAGCGATAGGCGTACTTTCATGAAGCTCTTGGGAGCGACGGTGCATGCTTCGCCGAGTAGAGTGACCAGAGTTGGAAGAGAGTTGGTGGCCAAAGATGCTAATCATCCTGGGTCTTTGGGGATTGCGGTTTCGGAAGGTTTGGAGTATGCTGGTGAGCATGAGGGTTATGTGTATTGTTTGGGTTCTGTATTGAATCACGTTTTGATTCATCAGTCAGTGATCGGGTTGGAGACTATAGAACAGTTCAAGCTAGTGGATGATGAACCTGACCTAGTGGTGGGATGTTTGGGTGGGGGGTCGAATTTTGGCGGTGTAGCTTTGCCGTTCGCTGGTGAGGTTTTGCAGCGTAAACGAGAGTGTGGATTTTTGGCGGCTCAGAGTGAGGCTGCGCCTAATTTGGTGCAAGGTGAGTATCGGTATGATTTTGGAGATGTGGCAGAGCAGACGCCTTTGTTGAAGATGTTCACTTTGGGGCATCGGGCAGAGATGGTGCCTATTCGGGCAGATGGGTTGCGGTATCATGCAGCGGCTCCTCTGGTGAGTGCATTGCGGCATCATGGACTTATTAAGGCAGTGGCGTACCCGGCTGATGAGCGTGTTGTATTCGAGGCCGCGCGGTTATTTTTCCAGAGTGAGGGTTGGTTGATTGCACCAGAGTCGGCTTATGCTGTCCGAGCTGGTGTAGATGAGGCGTTGAAAGCAGAGAAGACTGGTGTGGAGAAGGCTATTTTGATGAATATCAGTGGGCATGGGTTTTTAGATTTGGAGGCCTACAAGGACAAGTTAAATATTCAATAGTTAGGATTTCTCTATGCGCGGGAGCGGTATGCTTTTATTTTTGGTGGTTACACATACTTAAAAGACTGAAAGGAGACTAATTCACATTGTTCAAAGTTAAAACCTCGGACAGTAAACTTCTCCAAAACATGTTCCAAGCCATTGCCATACTCGTAGACGAAGCTACATTTAACCTCACCCCTGAAAACATACAACTCCGCGCCATGGATCCCAGCCGAGTCGCCATGATAGACTTCCAATGGCCTAAAACCATTTTCGACGAATACCAATGCGACCAACCCCAAAAAATGTGCATAAACATTACCGAACTCCTCAAACTCATAAAAAGAACAAGCAAAGAAGAAACCATAGAACTCACACTAACGCCCGAAACCCCCCGCCTACAAATAATCATCACAGGCAGATACACACGCACCTTCAACATGCCCACCCTCGAACCTCAAGAAGAAGAAGTCCCCACCCCAAAAGTAAGCTTCAAAGCCCAAGCCAAAACCACCACCGAAGGCTTAAAACAAGCCATTGAAGACGCGCAACTCGTCAGCGATCATGTTCGCATCGAAGCCGACAACGAAAAAATCACCCTCCAAGCCACAGGCGACCTCATGGGCGCCACCATAGAACTCAAAAAAGGAAGCGATGCCCTCCTCGATCTCCAAGTCCAAGAACCTTCCAAAGCTACATTCAGCCTAAGCTACCTCGTCGAAATCATCAAAGCCGCATCTGCCACCAGCGAAATCGCTACGATAGAATTTGCCAATGACATGCCCATACGCCTCGACTTCCATCAAACAAAAGAAGGAAACCTCACATTTTACCTAGCCCCGCGCATAGAAGTAGAATAAACCCTATGCCGCCCACAACACACGACCTAGCCAAATACCCTTTTCTCCCACAAGCCCAAAACTACATAAAACAACTCAACCTCACAATCCAAGAACTCACCGAAACCCCCCAAATCATAAAACACGCCCAGCAACGCATAACTCAAAGCTTCCAAACCATACCTCAACCATCACCCAGAATACAAAATCTCCACATAGAAATTACCTCTTTTCCTGTAGCCATCATGATGGTAGCCGCCATTGATGACAACTACCTCAAAAAGAGATATGCCCTCTACGAAGCCAAAAAAGCCTATCAGCATCTAAAGCAAGAAAAAGCAGAAAAAATCCTAGAAATAGCCAAATTCTTCAACTGGAACGTCCAAACCGCCCCAGAAATCAGCACATACCCCTTTGCCATTAACTTCGTTAACTACCTGCAAAACACCACCACCCTCCAACACTCAGAATGGAAACTCATAAACCGCCAACTAGAAAAAGGCAGAGTTTACATCACCATCCACGAAGCCACCCGTCTCCTCCAAGAAGAAATACGCAAACACATAGAAACCAAACTTGACACAAAAATCACTCAGCTACCACCAGAAATCCAGAAAACAATCCAAAAACTCAAAAACACTTTCATCAGCCAAAAAACCACAATCAAAAAAGAAGAATACCCCCAAACAGTAGATCTGGAAGCTTTCCCACCGTGCATAAAAGCCCTCTACGAAGCTACCACCACTGGTCATCACCTTTCCCACACCGGTCGCTTCACTCTCACAGCATTTCTCATAAACATAGGCATGCCCGCCCAAAGCATAATGGATCTCTATCACAACCTCACCGACTTCAACGAACGCCTCACCCTCTACCAAATTGAACACATCGCAGGCCAAAGAGGTTCTAGAACAAAATACAAACCTCCAAAATGCCAAACTCTCCGCACCCACGGCATCTGTACACAGCCAGACGAAGACTGCCAAAAAGCAGGAACTACGTTAAGGTGCTATAAGACAAAACTAAAACAAAAAACAAAATAATCAAGCTAAAAAGAGTTTTACCTTCTGTATACCTGCACAATTATTATAAGCAAACTTATATAACAACAATCTTCAATAAAGCCGTACGAGTCCGTTCCACAGAGATCCGGGTGACAATATGAACAAAAAGTTATTCTATGATCTATCGAACCAACATTTAGTCAGCCTATCTACAGCAAAAGAAGCGATAAAGAAGAAACCATCGGTTGCAATTATACTCCCCACATACTGTGAAGCGGGCAACATTGAAAGCCTCATAAGAGAAATCAAAGACTTGAAACTAGATTCTTTAATCCTCGTAATCGACGATTCCAGCTATGACGGAACCGCAAAAATTGCAGAAAAACTTCAACGACAATATGAAAACATTATGATTTTTACAAGACCCGCCAAACTTGGTTTAGGAACAGCCATAACAGATGGGTTCAAAATAGTCTTATCTTTAAGAAAAGCTCCAAACTATGTAGTCACAATGGACGCAGACTATTCACATAACCCACAAACCATACCAAAATTGGTTGCAACCGCCCAAAAAGGCTATGACTTAGTTATCGGAAGCAGATACACAAAAGACAGCGAAATTGTAGGATGGCACATCATACGACGACTGATTAGTAGAGCAGCAAATTTTATAGCATCTACAATGGTTGGAATGAAGATACATGACTGTACAAGTGGTTTCAGATGCTATTCAAAGAATTACATAAAGAACGTAATAGGCGCGCTCCACAGCCAAACATATGAAATACAAATAGAAACCGTCAAACAAGCCTGGACACGGGGCTACAAGGTTAAGGAAGTACCAATAACGTTTGAGAACCGAAAGAGAGGAAAATCAAAATTAACACCAACAGAATTTCAAGCTTTTCTGTCGTACATAATAAAAACAAAGCTGCCAACTCGTATACATTCATGATCAGATTTATGACGTTCCTATGACTGCAGGCGTGTTTTGGATTGAAAAAAATGCATAAAGTAGCCCAACCGAATACCATTAAATTGGTTAAGCAGACGGGGTTACCATAGTTCATGCAAAATAAGCTTTCAATCATAATACCTTCATTCAATGAAGAAGGAAGAATCAAAAAAACTTTACAGAAATACTACAACCATCTCCTACAGCATAATGATGCTTGGGAAATTATCGTAGTAATGGATGGATGTAACGACCGAACGTCAAAAATAGTTGCGGAATTTACAGCCAAGCGTAAAAATGTCAGATTTCTGGAGTTCCCTCATCGTTTAGGCAAAGGAGGAGCCTTTTTAAAGTCTCTTTCTTTTGCGCAAGGAGATTTCCTAGGCTATGTTGATGCTGACGGATCAACAGAAGCTAACGAATTTCTCAAACTTGTAACATGTATAGAATCGGAAGGGTGGGACGGCGTTATAGGCTCAAGGTGGGTGGACGACGCAGGAATTGTGAAAGAGCAAACATTCTTTAGAAAGTTTCTTAGCAGAGGGTTAAATGCATTAATTAGGATGTTGTTCGGATTAAAGTTCAAAGACACCCAATGCGGAGCCAAAGTATTTAGAAGGGTGTTAATTGAGGCTTGTTTGCCGTACATATGTGTAACAGGCTTCATATTTGATGTAAATTTACTCTATATCGCTACAAAAAAAGGCTTCAAAGTAAAGGAACATCCGTTGCAATGGAGGGATGTAGCTGGATCAAGGTTGGATTTAAAAGATGTTTTGACGATGTTCTGGGATATTTGTCGATTACGGTTGAAGTCTAGGTGTTTCGGATGGTCCACGTAAGTGTGGGCATTATCGTCTATAATGAAGGAAAAAACATACTAGACTTACTTCAAAGTGTATCTGAACAAAAATTGCAAAAAGCGCTTATTGATGAAGTTATCGTTGTTTCTTCTGGGTCCACAGACAAAACTAACGAACATGTTTTAGAATATTCAAAAAGAAATGGCAAAGTCAGGCTCATTGCCCAAGCCAAAAGAGAAGGAAAGGCGCTTGCGATTAACATATTTCTGAAAAACAGCAGAAATGAAATCGTGCTAGTGTCTGGCGGAGATGTAATTTTTGCCGCTGAAACGGTAGAAAATTTAATTTCTCCGTTAATTAGGGATGAAAGAGTTGGAATGAGTAGTGCAAGACCCGTTCCAGTTAATGATACGCACAGTTTTACTGGATTTGTGTCCCGCATGCATTGGAGGTTGCACTTTTTGTTAGGAAGACATGGAGAGACAATAGCGTTTAGAAAAGATTTGGTGAAACACATACCGATGGAAGTCTCAGCAGATGAGGCTTATGTTGAAGCGGCCGTTTCTCGACAAGGTTTCAAAACTGTTCAGTTAGATAACTCAGTTGTATTCAATAAGGGCTCCGAGACCATTACGGAGTTTATTGAACAGATCCGAAGACATTATGCAGGCCACCTTTTTATCAAGAGCAAGTTTCACTACGTGGTCGCTTCAATGAGGTTCGAAGGCCTTATCAAGGTTGCAAAGGAGCTGGTTAAATATTCATGTGAACACCCGGCGAAGTTAATTTACGCTTTGGGTTATGTAATACTTGAAAT
>JBKHJI010000064.1:0-7430 GCA_046538175.1 Bathyarchaeia archaeon
CAAGTCGGTCACTAAGTACCAAATACTTAAATCTTTTATAGGCAACCTTAAATCAGAAATTGGCAGATATCCTAAGGGATTACGATGAGCGGCATCCTCAAAAAACTGTTCTGGAAAGAAAAGAAAAAAGAAGAAGAAAAACCACAGGAACAAGCTGAGAAAGTGGATGTGACAAATTTGGAGAAAATTTCTAGTGACGATCCAGAAGTGTTCAGTGCATTACAGCACACCATGTTTCTTGATCCAAGACAGATTACATCAACTTTGGAAGAAGCCTCAAAAAAGGCAGCAGAACTTGAGAAGGAAGGTGATAACGATAGAGCAAGAATATGGTACCACATCGCCGGCGGGTTGGCCCTTTGGAAAGGCGACGCCGCAAAAGTGAAGCGATACTTTGGTAAGTGCGCTAAATTGGCTCCCGAGATGGACTATGAGCTAATCACCAAGGTTCCGGACAAAGCGGTGGCGAAGGCTCAAGAATACTATGAAAAATTTTTGAAGGAAACGCACTCTCGCTAGCGGTTAGGTTTATTAACTGTTTTTTATTCTTTTTTACTTGCCGGGGTGGCCGAACGGTTCAGGCGGCAGCCTGCAGAGCTGCTATATATGGGTTCAACTCCCATCCCCGGCTTTTAGACATAAACCCGTAGACTTTGGACGAACCCCCAGACTCACTTTCTCTTCCTGAACAGCTTCACGTTCTCCATGTTGCAGACGTACTCGTAGCCAGCTTCTATTAATTCAGTGGTAAAACAGAAAAAAGAGATTGTGCTGAAAATATTTCAACTTATGGCTGGGTTTCAAATCTAAATTCCCCCACTTACTGTGTCGTTAGCGGTGGAATGCATTTGAAAACACACTGCCTCGGCTAAATCTTTCTATCTGACTGCCTATATGACTCAAACATCAACGCCGCAAACATGAGAAGCAAGGCGAAGAAGCTTATCAGCAGTTTCTGGCCTAACGGAATGGGTTCTGCGAGGAGCCGAAACACAATAAGCATAGACACTATACAGACTAAAAAAATGAGGGGATGCATCTTAGGCGCAAGCCTGCTCATTTCAACATCGCCGAATCCGACTCGTCTTTTCAAAAACGGGCCTGTTACCTTTGAGCACCGAAAACCAACATCTCAAATCCAAGATCCACCTGAAACGGCTGCCTCACCATTATCGCCTATCAGCCACGAAATCTCTTTCTCTTCCTCAAAGACAAAAAAAGAATTAAGTCGCTCCACTCCGCGATCTCTGACTCTATACTTCGCCATTCAACAACCTCTAAAACTCTCGATCTTTAGCTGCTTTGACCTTGCAAAAACTTTCAGTTCGTTTGCCGTAAACCGGTACGTAACCGATTTTTCAACGTTACCTTTTCTTAACTCAAACGAAACCAGAATAACGTTTTCAACTCTTTCGTCCAGCAACGCTTCCTCTTCTTGGGAAGGATGAAGATCACGCAGAAACTCACAGTCTGTTGAAAATTCCACTGTTAGGTCTCCGAAATTGAATTGTAGAAGAGCGTGGTCAGCCTTGCCAAGGGTCTTAAGAAACGAAAACAGCTCAAACCTCCTGAACCCTAGCAAATTCTGAACCTCGTCCAAAGCATTATACCGATTTTCGGGGAAACGATTCAAACCAAACATGCAATCACAGCGAAACCCTACATAGTCTTCCAACCAAATATTCTTTCCGCTAGCCTTTGATATCATTCGATTTCTAAGCCGAAATGCCCGAAGACCCCTGAGAAACAACAACCTGAAAGGCATCCATTGCGACTCGTTCAACTTCTTTTGATCTTAACTTCTTCACAACATGTGCTCGAAATGGAATGTTGAGATATGACTAATTTCGGTAGAGCCACAATCAGAACAAAAGGGAGAAACGCAGATGAAAAAAGCTGGTCATGACGGATATGCGCCTATTGTTCGTATCTGCTCCATTTATGTTCGTAATGGCTGGTACTTTCTGCAATGCATGTTCCGAGATGTGCCCTAAGAATCAACACCGTTAATTCTGCATCTTGAAAGCTTTAGAGTTTTCCTTTAACTTGGAGTTTGCGTAGAGTTCCTAGATAGGCAAATGCACCTACTATGGTGAAGGGTATGCTTGCGAGAAGGATTTTTGCCAGAAAGCTTGCTTCTATAGGTACCCCTGCAAAAGTATAATTGCGTAGAGCTTCTGCAGCTAAGCTTAGCGGGTTTGAATCAACGATGATAACCAGTGGATACGGCAGATAATTCTGAATAACGTCCCTTGGATAGTACACTGTGCTTAGAGTGAGAAGAGCAATCTGTACAATGTTTTGAAAGGCGAAGAAAAATTCTCCATGTGTCGATGCAACTGCGGCAAGAGTGGCAGCGATGCCTGCCAATCCCATTGCCAATACAAAAAGAAACGGCAGAAGCATAAATGCGCTCCAGATGGCTTGAGCGGGAAGAACGATTAGTGCGATTAATATGAGGGAGCTTGCGTAAACCAACGCTGCTGCGCCTCCTGCGAGAAGATAAGCTATGACGAGGCCATGAGTGCTAACTGGAAGCGACAGCTCGTATTGTATCACACCTTCACGAAGGGCCAACCAGATTCTTCTACCTGTGTCCATGGAAGCCGCGAAAAGGCCCATGACTATTACTGCTGGAACAAAGTAAAAGAAATAATCGATGGTCATCATCCTCTTGTAAACAAGGGCGACGACTAACATGTCTGAAAGGTTGAGGCTTAGAAGTATAGCCATGAGCCACTTCGTCCGAAAGAAATAGGAAAAATCGTTACGTGCAATCGCAAGAATGACGCGGAGTTCGCTCATGCGCTTTTAACTCCTTCTACAAGTCTCTGAACAAGAACCAAGCCCAAGCCTAACGTGCCGACAGACAACGCCCCCAATATCCCCACCGCATAATAAGGGTTTAAGAGAAGGTTCGGATCAAATCCTAAAATGAAACGAAGCAAATCTGCTCCATATGTTAAGGGGCTGAACGCTGCAGCTGCAGCATATTGAGGTGGCAAGACAATAAAAGGATAAAGCACCGTGCTGAAGCGAATTATGATGGCACTTAACCCCGTGACGATTGCCGTGTAAAGGTCGGAAGATTTGAAAGCTATGAAAGACAATCCTAACATTAAACCAGCAACGCCGAAGCCGAGCAAAAACAAAGTCCCAACACAAGCTACTACAGAAATTATTGTGAGGTTTCCCATAATCAACAACGTAACTGTTAATGGAACAGAAAGCATTAGCGCAAGCTCCGTGCCTCCTTGCAGGGCGATGGCTAAAAATAGTTGTGATCGTGAGAGTGGAAGACTTAACATGTAGGGCAACCGTCCTTCGTGGGCGTGTTCAACAAAGTGACGACCAATGTGGGATGCCATGTCAAAAGCTATGATTATCAGTAAGCCAGCGGCGAAGAATTGGCGATAATCGAAATGTTCTACGCCTTGGATTTCGACTAGTTGAGCAATAATTGGACCATAGAGACCGACTTGGACTAGGAAGACGGTCCACCCCATGACTATCCATACGGGAGGCTTGAGTTCTGGTTTTAAGTCGAACCAGACTAGGCGGATTACTTTGCTCATCGGCTATTCTCCGTTAAGACGCGCCCAGTAAAGTGGAGGAAAACGTCGTCTAGCGAAGGCTCAGTGACCCTTATGGAATGAATGCGGGCTTTGTTTCTGTAGCATACGTCAGTCATTTTTGGCACCCAAGACTCGGCCATTGACACATAAACCTTGAAGCGGTTGCCTCCAGAGATTGTTGTCTTTACGGTGCCCTGTATTTGATTCAGGGCTTTTTCCAACGATTGAACATCAGGAGTGTCAACTTCCAGTTCCACCATGTCGCCACCTGTTATGCTATCTTTTAGCTGTCTAACGGTGTCGCATACCACAAACTTTCCCACGTCTAGAATGGTCACCCGGTCAGCCAAGTATTCTGCTTCTCGAACTTCGTTTGTGGCGACTAATATTGTTGAACCCTCCTCTCGTAGTTTGAGGATTTGTGCCCAGATTTTGCGTTTTCCCCGCAAGTCTACTTGACTGGTAGGTTCGTCGAGTATGGCAAATTTTGGGCGTTGGACAAAAACTTTGGCAACTTCTAGTCTTTTCGATTGGCCGCCTGACAGGTGCATAAAGAGTTTATTTCGGGCGTCCCACAGTTCCAAGTTTTTAAGGATGTCCTCTATCAAGGTGTCGCGTTTTGTTTTGGGTACACCGCATACGTTTGCGTGAAAGTGTAGTATGTCGGCGGGCTTGTGGCGCCAAAATCCCCTTGCTTCTTGGAAAGCTATGCCTAAGATTTGGCGTACTTGTGTGGGGTGGCTGATCACATCTAAGCCCATAACCTTGGCTTGTCCAGCTGTGGGTTTGAGAACTGTAGCGAGGATGAGAAGGAGAGTTGTTTTTCCTGAACCGTTGGGTCCAAGGAGCACCATAATTTCGTTTTCGTCGATGGCGAAGTCTAGGTTTTTGAGGGCGTATGTTTTGCCGTATTGTTTTGTCAGATTTTGGGTTTCAATGGCATACACTAATTATTCCAACAACAGGCTGATTTTGAAAGGTTAAAACTGTAATGCAGGTCTACAAAATAAACATAGTGGCTATTTCTTATGCCGCTGGTTTCTTGCCTGTTTCTGATTTTTTCGGCGCCATTCTCGTTTTCTCTGCGTTTTTATGAGAGTTCTACCGTAATTGCGGGGGGATGTTTCTCGGTATTGGTTTATGTTTTGGTAAAATGTTGGATAGTCAATTTGATTTTGCTTGAGCGCCGTGATGTGGAGGTTTAGTTGTTTTTTGGTTTCAGGGTCACCGGTCTGATCGTAGGCTTCGGAGTAAGCGAGATAAGCAGCGTGAAATTGGAAATCAGATGGATTGTCAACTAAGAGCTTCTCTGGAATTACTGTGTTGCAGTCAGATTTTTCGGTCATAGTTTTCCAAGCTTGTTTAGAATAGTAAACTTGCCTTTTATATGTAACGCTCTTTTGCTTCGAAAGAGTTTTGAACAAAACAGTGTATCTCATATGCATAACAGGTGAATTTAATGGCGAAGATCAATATTGCGTTGGCAGGTGTTGGGAACTGTGCTTCAGCATTTGTTCAAGGCCTGTTTTATTATAGAGGTTTAGAGAACGAGAAAGACGTTGTCGGGTTAAGGCGCTTAGTTCTCGCTGGTTATCATCCTCGCGACATCGAAGCGGTTGCGGCTTTCGACATTGACGTTATGAAGGTTGGCAAAGATTTAGGAGAGGCAGTCTTCGCGGCGCCCAACAACACGCTAAGGTTTGCTCAAGTTCCAAGATTAGGCGTTACCGTCAAGAAAGGAGAAGTTTTAGACGGCGTGGGAAATTATCTCAAGAAGGTTGTGAAGATTCATTCTTCTCCAGCAGATGATGTGGCGCAGATTTTGAAAGACTCTGGAGCTGAAATGCTTGTTAATCTTCTTCCAAGCGGGGCAGTGCAAGCTTCAAAGTGGTATGCGGATCAAGCGTTAAAGGCCAATTGTGCTTTCATCAACGTGAATCCGGTGAGCATAGCTAGCGATATGGCATGGGCAAAGCGTTTCGAAGATGCGAAACTACCTGTAGTTGGAGACGACTTGATAGACCAAGTGGGCGCCACAACGCTACACAAGACGTTGCTGTCCCTGCTCTCGGCACAAGGTGCACGTATTTCTGAGACTTATCAACTCGATGTGGGCGGCGGAACAGAGTCTCTAGATACGTTGGAAAGAAGTCGAGAGACCAAGCGGATATTGAAGACCAAAACAGTCGAGTCGGCATTACCTTACAAGGCTGCAGTAGTCGCTGGAACAACCGACTATGTGGACTTTCTGCAAAATCGGCGAGACAGCTATATGTGGCTGAAAGGTTTGTACTTTGGAAGAGCACCTATGGAAATTGAACTGCGACTATGCACAGTAGACGGTCCAAACGCTGGGTCAGTCCTTCTAGATGTTGTCAGAGCGGTTAAAATCGCGCTGGAAAGAGGCGAGGCAGGGGCGATATTGAGCATATCAGCCTACGCATTTAAACAACCGCCGAAAATGCTGTCCCAAGAAAAGGCAACACAAATGTTCGATGACTTCGTCCGTCAAAAGATTTAATGGATACTTTTTTGTCGACGTACAGCGTAATCTGCAACGCTGCAATTGTTTTTCTATCTCTCTCGTTTTCCTTGGATATACTCTTCTACCCATTCCTTT
Source organism: Bathyarchaeia archaeon (assembly GCA_046538175.1). GTDB lineage: Archaea > Thermoproteota > Bathyarchaeia > Bathyarchaeales > SOJC01 > JBKHJI01. Next base: position 6,196 of record JBKHJI010000064.1, read on the forward strand.
GCCAAGCTGTCTGGAACTTGCGTAGGCGGGTGTTTGAAGGCGTAAGAAGATATGCTGATAAGTGGCCCAGCAGTTCCTCTGTCTAGTGCCAACTTCACTGCCCGTATAACGTCTATGGCCACCCCTGCACTATTAGGCGAGTCCTCAACTTCTAGCTTCACTCTCACAGCAACTGGCTGATCTCCAAACTTTCGCCCTCGGATATATAGATAACAAATTTTTTTGTCTTTTAAGAAAGGAACATAGTCGGAAGGCCCAATACGTGTGGGGACTTCGTAAGGCACAAGGCTTGTAACCGCCTCGGTTTTGCTGATTCGTTTTGATTTTAAACGATCCTCCACCGTCATGTTCAAAAAATCTGTATTACCTCCCAAATTCAGTTGATAAGTCTCCTCAAGTTCAATTCCCCGGTCAACACATAACTTAACTAGATTCCGATGGAGAATTGTGGCGCCCAACTGGCTCTTGATATCGTCACCTGCTACTGGAAGACCTTTCTCCTCAAACTTTGAACTCCACTCCTCGTTCGAAGCGATAAATTCTGGGATACAATTCACAAAAGCACACTCGGCATCCAAACATGCTTGGGCATAGTACAACGTAGCTTCGTGGCTTCCCACAGGTAAAAAGTTAACCAACATGTCGGCTTTGCTCTTTCTGAGAATCTGCACTACGTCATAAATCTCCACTTCACTTCCTTCATAAGCATAGAAAGGGGTCTCCATGTGAGGCGCCACACCGTCAAAAACGGGTCCCGCCACTACTCTGACTCCTAGTTTTGGGACTTCAGCAAACTTTGCGCAAACGTTCGGCTCAGCCCAAATAGCATCCGCTAAATCTTTGCCAATCTTAAGACGGTTAACTTCAAAGGCGGCTACGAATTCTATGTCTCTTATGTGATATCCCCCGAAATTTACGTGCATCAACCCAGGTACTTTTGTTTCTTCCTTACTGTTCTTATAATATTCTACTCCTTGGACCAAGGCTGAGGCACAGTTTCCCACGCCGGCAATTGCAACCCTAATCACCATAGACTTTCCCCTTCGACAAGAGATAATATCCTGCGTATATAAAACTGACAGTGTAGCATGCAGAAATGTTAAAGAGACAATTGAGGAACTAATCTAGAGAGTGTTACTTTAAATGGGTCTAGAAATTATTGATGTTTTAGGCCAATGGGTATTAGCTAACCTTGAAAAAATTGTATTTCCGGCTCTCACAGTCGTCGTGGGATA
>JBKHJI010000065.1:0-7388 GCA_046538175.1 Bathyarchaeia archaeon
AATAAATTCATTGCCACCGCATTCCTAGAAAAGATTTATTAGCATTTATGATGTGTTACACACTGCTGGCGGAAACGATCCGCTGGAATGTAACCTTTACAGGTTGAACCACAAACTGGAGAATACTCGAAATGGCATACAAGTACATCGCGAAGGCTTGGGAAAAGCCGGAGGCTTCTTTCGTAAAAGATTTGATGTGGCAACGGCTTATCGAATGGCGGAAGCAACCTTCAATCATCAGGATTGACAAGCCTACTCGGTTGGATAGAGCAAGGAAGCTAGGCTACAAAGCCAAGCAAGGTTTTGTGGTTGTCAGAGTTAGGATCAGACGGGGAGGTTTGCACAGACCCAGACCTAGTTCAGGTAGAACGCCTCGCCGCATGGGTGCTACAAAATACAAGCCTGCAAAAAGCACGAGACTCATAGCTGAGGAGCGTGCAGCTAGACGGTTTCCAAATTTAGAAGTTCTCAATTCCTACTGGGTTGGAGAAGACGGACGCTACAAATGGCACGAAGTCATCTTGGTGGATCCAGCGCATCCAGTCATCCAAGCTGACAAGAACGTTAACTGGATTTGTGAAAAAGTTCACAAAAGAAGGGTTTTCCGCGGATTAACGAGTTCAGGGAAGAAAGTGAGAGGGCTCCGCCACAAGGGCACAGGTGCAGAAAAAGCCAGATAACCCTTATTAGAAGCTATTCTTTGTGCCAATTGGTTATCAAAGCACCAACTTCTTGTCCGCTCTCCCCACCGTAGGAGAGAAGCAGTAATATTAGTTTTTTCAAAAAGTGCTACTGTAAATTTCGATTGGTTCACAGCTCACCATGACGTTAAATGTTTCTGTGTCTTCTACTATAGGTTTATTAGTTTTGCAGTGAGTTTTCTTTATTCGTGGAGAAGTTTGTCTTCTGAGGAGTGGAAAATGCGAAACCGCATAAGAGTCTTCAAAAACAGAGGCGAAAAACGCGCAGCACGAGGTTTCAGCAAGGGCGAGCTGAAAAAAGCCGGAATGAGCTCAAAGCAAGCGCTACATCTAGGATTACCTACCGATGTGAGAAGGCGGACGATTCACGAAGAAAATGTTGAACTAGCGACGCAACAGCTGCAAAACCTCAAAACAGCTACAAAAACTTCCAAAGCCGAAAAAGCTTCATGATCTAACTGTGGTTGGAGGCAAACGATTGAAACTTCCTGTTGCATATATAGACATCCGTTTCTCGGCTCACGCCACTGAAGACGTAGAGAAAGTGAAAAAGGCATTGTGCAGTATGTTTCCACAAGACCTCGCTGAGGAAATAAGTTTCAAGGAAGGCGTAGTCAAAGGGCATTACGGGAACCCTATTACTCTGTTCGAAGCGCGAATCAAAGATCAGAATCTGCTTAAAGCTTTTGTCGAGAAACTCGCTGTCGGCCTCAATGGTTTGGACAAGGAAACTTTGCTTAAAGAATGGAAGTTGTTCGTTGAAAAAAGCAATTTGTATCTTCGTTTAGATAAACAGGCAGCGTTTGAGGGAGAATTCAGGCTTCATCAAGCGGATCCTATTCATATTCGCGTTCATTTCACCAAAAAGTATGAAGAGAATCTTATGGAGGTTTGTCGTGAACTGGGGTTAGTGCTGTGAGACAGTTTGCCGATCTCTGTCTGAGACCGGATTCAATGGACAAACCAAGAATTGAGAGAATTATTTGTAAAGCGTCGGAGTTGGGGTTTAGCTTAGTAGGAATCTCGTTGCCTGCAAAAGCGGAACGTGACAAAGTTTGTTTTTTCCGAAGAGTCTGTAGGGATTATAGAGCTGACCTTGTTACCAGGATAGATTTGACCCCCAGTTCGTCGAGTGAGTTGTTGAGAACTTTGAGTCAGTCGCGGAGAAAATTTGAGTTAGTAGCCGTGAAATGTTTTTCAAAAGAGGTCGCTAGACAGGCTGCCAAGGATAGGAGGGTAGATTTGTTGGTGTTTCCCTCCAGAAATTGGAGAGATCGATTCTTTGATGTTGCAGAGGCAAGGTTGGCCTCTGGAGGTGTGGCTGCTTTAGAGTTGCCAATGAGTTTGGTTTGGGGATGTGAAGGCTCGGCGTGGGTGCGTTTGCTTTCTTGTTTGCGCGAAGAAGTTGAAGTGGCCAAAAGGTTTGGAGTCCCACTGGTGATATGCAGTGGGGGGAGTGATGTTTTAGAGTTGCGAGGACCCCACGAATTAGCTAGCCTTGCTACGTTAGTTGGAATGGCATCGGAAGAAGCTTTAGATGCGGTTTCTGAAGTGCCGTATAACATCGTAAAGCGTAACAGGGAAAAACTCGATGAAAACTATGTGGTTGAAGGTGTGCACGTGATCAAGAGGGGGAGAGATTGCGAAGGTTAAAGAAGCGATATTTGGCTTTGACGACCGAGAGCTCGACTGGTCAAACGTTTAGTGAGCGAGAGGTCTGGGATGCTTTGTGGCGTTCGGTTTTGAGGCTTTTTGGCGAAGTGGGCGCGAGTCAATTGGGGTTGTTCAGGGTAAGGGGTTTTGATGCGCCCGGCGGCGTGTTGTTGGTTAGATGTTGGCATACCGCTTTAGAAAGAGTGAGAGGAGCGGCAGCGTTGGTCAGGGGGATTACTGGTGAGCCGGCTGCAGTTCACGTGTTGGGTGTTTCAGGTACTTTAAAGGGATTGGAGCAAAAGCTACGAGCATGCGAGGTTTCTAGTCGTGAGTAGTATCGAAGATAGGTTACGGCAGTGGTTGAAAGACGTTGACAGAGTGGTAGTGGTGGGAGTGGGTAATGAACTGCGCGGGGACGATTTTGTGGGAATGGCAGTGGTTAAAAGTTTGAAAGGAAGAGTTGATGAAAGACGAGTATTACTGATAGAGAGCGAGACGGTTCCAGAAAGTTTTTTGGAGGAGATTGTGAAGTTCCACCCCAGCCATGTATTAGTGGCAGATGCGGGGTTGGTCGAGTTAGAAGCAGGAGGTGCAAGGTTTGTGGATGCAAACAGATTGTTCCAACATGGTGCGGTGTCAACGCATATCTTGCCCTTGAGGATTTTTTGTGAGTATTTGAAGAAAACTACACGGGCTAAGATAGCTTTGCTGATTGTGCAGCCTAGGAATACCGATTTCGGTGAAGGGATGAGCAGAGAGGTTGAACGAGCCGTAAAAATGCTAGCAAGAATAATAAAAGAAGCGCTGCCGTAGAAAAAATAAGTTATATAGCCGCACATAACTAAGTAGGCTGGGATTTGCTTGATCAGAGTAGGAGTTTTCAAGTGCGGTAACATTGGAACAGCCCCAGTTTTGGAATTTCTTCTCGACGAATTGGCCGACCGCAAAGACATCACGGTGCGAACGGTGACTACAGGCGCCAAAATGGATACCGAGTCAGTCGAAGACGCAATCGAAAAAGTCCTTGCATTTACTTCAGATCTTATGCTTTTTGTTTCACCTAACACATCCGCACCTGGACCATCTAAAGCCCGAGAAATCTTGTCCAAGAAGAAAGTGCCCACAGTTGTTTTTACCGACGCACCGGGAAAACGGGTAAAAACCGAAATGGAAGGACAAGGTTTAGGCTACATAATAGTAGTGGGCGATCCTCTCATAGGCGCCCGCAAAGAGTTTCTTGACCCCCTCGAAATGGCGATTTTCAACTCCAATGTGATCAAAGTCTTGGCAAGCACAGGAGTATTCAGGCTTGTCTTTCAAGAAATCGATAAAGTGATAAACTCTCTTAAAAACCGAGCCGTCCCTTCTCTGCCGAAGCTTATAATAGACACAGACAGCATTCGCGATTCTCGAAATTTCAAAAATCCCTACGCAAAAGCTAAGGCAATGGCAGCCTATGAAATGCTAAAGAAAGTTGCCGAAATCAACGTTCAAGCATGTTTCGTTGAGAAAAATAAGGAGAAATATATTCCCCTTGTGGCTTGCGCCCACGAAATCGTTCAAGCAAGCGCCAACTTAGCAGAAGCAGTTAGAGAAATCGAGAAATATGGCGATACGCTGTTGAGAACTCCCCATGCCAAGGACGGCAGAATCAAAATAAAAGAGAAGTTGATGCTTCCACCCACCGACAAAGAAGAAAAAACCGAAACATGAGGATAATAACGAAATGACGAGAGCTTTGACTTCGTCAAAGTGTTACATAAAGGGAATTTATTATTAGGACGAAACTGACTCTCTAGTAATAGAGAGTCTTCTAAAGAAGAGAGGCGGTTTCAAAGATTGGGCGTGGAAAACCTCGATAAACTTTTTAATCCTAGAAGAGTAGCAATCGTTGGAGCAAGCGACAAAGAAGGTTCTGTAGGTGCTAGGCTGCTTGGAAATTTAATAGGAGTGGGATACAAAGGTGCAGTTTACCCTGTCAATCCTTTTAGACCTACAGTGCAAGGTATAACTGCCTATCCCACAATTTCGAGGATCCCAAGGAGAATAGATCTTGCCATTATAGCGACCCCGGCTCATACGGTTCCCCAAATTGTGGAAGAATGTGGAAAAGCTGGCGTACCAGCGATCGTTATTATTTCAGCAGGCTTTAAAGAAGCTGGAGAAGAAGGCAAAAAACTCGAAAAACAAATTCTTGAACTGAAGAACCACTATAACATGCGGATAATTGGGCCCAACAGCCTTGGAATTATGCGTCCTATCATAAAACTGAACGCCACTTTCGCCAACAAGGCAGCACACCAAGGAAAAATAGCCTTTGTTTCACAAAGCGCTGCGTTATGTGCGTCTGTTCTAGACTGGGCATCAGAAGCTCACGTGGGATTCAGCGCGATAGTCTCAGTGGGGTCTATGTTAGACGTGGACTTCGGAGACTTGATTGATTATTTTGGAACCGATCCCCAGACAAGAAGCATCGTGCTCTACATCGAATCTATCAAAAACGCTCGAAAATTCATGAGCGCAGCTAGAGGTTTTGCCAGAGCTAAGCCAATCGTGGTAGTGAAAGCGGGAAGGTTTCCCGAGAGCGCAGAGGCAGCCATCTGTCATACGGGTGCTTTATGCGGAGAAGATGCTGTCTACGAGGCAGCTTTCAGACGTGCTGGAATTGTCCGTGTCGAAGCCATAAGCGACATCTTCAACTGTGCTGAAACATTAGCGATGCAGCCGAACCCCGAAGGTCCAAACTTGACCATCGTTACAAATGCTGGAGGACTAGGAATAATGGCCACAGATTCTTTGATAGCCCGAGGAGGGAAGCTTTCTCCGTTGAGCAAGGAAACCGTTCAAGCTTTGAACCAAACCCTGCCTACTTACTGTAGTAAACTAAACCCTATCGACATCTTAGAGGAAGCCACAACTGACCGGTTTAGACAAGTTATGGAAATATGTTTCAAGGATCCTAACAGCGACGGTTTTCTAATAATTTACACTCCTCAAGGCGCCTCCGACCCCGCGGATACTGCCAAGGCAATAGTAGAACTCTCGAAAGAAACTCGAAAACCAGTCCTCACCTCTCTGATGGGTGAAGACAGTTGCTGGAAAGCTAGAAATATTCTGCGCAAAAATGGTATTCCAGCTTTTTCCACTCCTGAACAGGCAGTATCCACTTTTATGTACATGTGGAGCTACACTCAGAATTTGGAGCTTCTTTACGAAACCCCTGAGGAACTCTCGGTAGAACTGTCGATACCTATATTTCTTAGAGAGGTGATGCGAAAAGCGTTTAGCGAAGGACGTTCTACTCTGACAGAGTTAGAATCAACACAATTTCTCCAAGCGTATAAAATTCCCACAGTGAAATCCCGAGTGGCTAAAACTCCCAAAGAAGCTGTTGAAGTGGCTTCAAAAATCGGCTACCCCGTGGTGATGAAAGCATTTTCGCCCCAGATAATCCACAAGTCACAGGCAGAGGGAGTCATTCTAGATGTACGCTCAGAGGGAGAAGTGGAAAAACTTTTTGAAGAATTAGCTCAAAAAATAAGAAAGAGTGAACTCAACGCAGAGTTTGAAGGCGTCATACTCCAACCAATGATAAAAAGTAGGAAAAAATACGAGGCTTTGATCGGCTCAAAGAAAGATCCATATTTTGGCTCGGTAATCTTGTTTGGAGCCGGCGGGGTAGCTGCCGAGTTAATCAAAGACGTTAACATAGGGTTTCCACCTTTAAACCAAGTTCTTGCAAGAAGGTTGATGGAGAAGACAGCTATATACAAACTCCTTTCCGACCCAAGCCGCCCTCATAACAATTTGAAGCTTCTCGAAGAAATCTTAGTCAAATTCTCTCAGCTAGTAACAGACTTTCCAGAAATAAAAGAAATAGACATAAATCCCTTAATAGTCGATGAGCAAGACGCCATCGCAGTGGACACTCGCATAGTAGTAGATCCTGAGAGGATTCTAGCTGAAGTTCAGCCTCACGAACATCTTATAATTGCTCCATATCCAAAGAAATACATCGCTCACTGGAAACTGAAGGACGAAACGCCCATTGTTTTGCGTCCCATAAAGCCTGAAGACGAGAATCTTCTTTGCGAACTGTTCGAGTCTCTTTCTGAAGAAACCATGCGATTCCGGTTCTTCCAAATAATAAGAGAAATGTCACATGAAACATTAACTAGGTATTGCAACATAGACTATAACAGAGAAATCGCTATAATAGCCGAAAAAAGAGAAGGAAAGAAAAAGAAAATCATAGGCGTAGTCCGCATCATTTTGCATCCGGGCAGGAAACATGGAGAGTTTGCAGCCGTTGTTGGGGACAAGTGGCAGGGGCAAGGACTCGGAACCAAGCTGCTAGACTGCATCATAGAAACCGCCGAAGATATGGGACTTGAAAGCATCGGCGGCGACGTCATGTCAGAGAACCAAAAAATGCTTTATTTGTGCACCAAAAAAGGCTTCAAAATGACGCCCATAGACGAGGAAGTCACAAAGGCTACACTAGATTTGAGAAAATAATTACCTTCTATGCGCCTTGTTTTTGCAGCCTTGCAAGCTTTCTTTTCTTCTTTTTCTCCTTCCTTTCCTTCTTAGTCAGAGGCTTAGGCTTCTTCTCTCGTGCCTCTCCTCTCATACTTCCACTCATAGACAGCCTCCTCCACACGTTCTATACATTTGGAGAGTATTTTAAATTTACATTTTCTAGAATGTGAACAAAAGTATCGGAGAAGATGAAGACTAACAGAGACGTTTGCTGGTTGGTTTGTTCTTCTTATTTTCGTTCAAGTTTTGGACTAATGGCGCCCAGGATCGCTCCTGCAGCAGCTATCCACGGCCCAATTAGGAGATCAAGAGTTTTTCCTTCTAAATCATTCGCAATTGCAAGAGTGTAGATAATCACCATAACAGCCACAAAGAACACCAAAGCCGATGTAAAAGTGGCAAGTTTGATTCCAACCTCATAGCCAGCTATATGTATCGCACCGCCGAAAATGGTTAAGACAGAAAGCAGGATTAAGGTCATTGGAATAACCA
>JBKHJI010000010.1:0-31056 GCA_046538175.1 Bathyarchaeia archaeon
GATGGGGATTTGCCGTTTTTCCTAGCCATCCGAATCGCCACGGGCATTAGAAGCGCTAATGCACCAACATTGTTCATGAAGGCGGAAAGTGCAGCAACCGTTCCAGTAAGCGCTAATACTTGAATGATGGTGCGGTTTCCAACTTTTGAGATCCACTTGCTGATATGTCCACTAGCCCCGAGTTGATTAGTCCACGACTGATCACTAGCACTGCTACAACTGTGACTACGGCGGGATGGGCAACCCCCACGAACACTTGATCTATAGAGACGATACCGGTAACAGCGACTACCAACAGAGCAAGTAGCGCGACGATGTCATAGCGCCAACGCCCCCAAACAAACAAAATGAGTGCTGCTGCTAGAACGCTGAATACTATTGCTTGTTCAATTGACAGCGGTAACATTACAAAAATTGACTCCGGTGCTAGCGATCTTATGAAATAAGGGTTGGAGAGTGTTTTAAGCTTTGTGCGCTTGCTCAAGCAACCGATTTCAAGGTCTTCAAATATTCAAGTTTTCGCAGAACTTTGAAAATAACTTTTACAAAATCCGTTCTGTCTACTCTTGGCGGGCCCGCTGGGATTCGAACCCAGGATCTCCGGCTTAGAGGGCCGACGCGCTTTCTGGCCAACAGGTATCCAGCTGCGCCACGGGCCCACAGCACATTAGAAGATTGTACGAAAATATAATCCTTTCATAGCCAGAAATGTTCAAGCTTAAATTCTTCCGTAAAGGTTTTATATCGAGTCAAAGCTTAAATCTCACATTCCCAAAGCTTATATATAGGGGAAGGTTGATGTCTGAGTTCCACGAAGTTCCTGTTCCCCTGATTAACTATCTCCACCTTATCGAGAGAAAGGCAAGTCCATATTATGATTTGATAAGCTACTTGATCGCTGATATGGAAGAGAACTATAAAAAAGAGCACCCTCGACGTGGCACCATCTACACCATTAATCCAAGACGGTTGAAAGAGGAAATAAATAAAAAAATTCCGAGCGAAAAGCTAACACCTATAAACATTAGCCGCACCATTTTAGCCCTTTTGTATGGAAGTAAACTGCAGAAAGACGAGGATTACTATGTCACTACTAGTTCAGGGGGACGCAAGAACTACCACATCAAAGTAGACAACAACATCCTATCAACCCTAAGAATGCACCTATAACGCGCTATTCTATGTATATCGCTGGCCTGTAAGGCTTCGCCAGGTAGGCTCGGTTTTTAGGGTCGTATTTCTTCGGCACATCTTCTACGTAAACTTGGATTTCAGCATTTAACTCTTGGCTTAGAAAAGTCTCTGCTTCGCGCAACACTGCGGTTTCGTCTAACTCTCCAACTCTGAGCAGCTTCTCTTTTCTGTCACGCCCTGTTCTGTTGATTTCCTCGACGATCTGTGCTGCGAAATTTGCTATTTCTTTCGCCATCTTTTTCATTTCTTCATTTTTCATTAGCTCTTTCATCAAATCGCCATGGTTAACACGTTCTTTGTCTAAGGATACCTCTAATGCTCTTCGGTAAGCTTTCCATTTCCATGGCACAGCGGTGTAATAACAGATCCTCTTTGGAGTTATTTTTGTGGCTCGAATTATGTTTAGGGTATCCTCCAGCACCGATTTGATCAGATTCTCGTCTTCTTCCGCTACGGGATTAATTCTTCTTTTATCATGTTTTGGCCACTGTGCTAAAGAGACGAAGTTTTTTTCACCCAATTTGTGCCAGACTTCCTCGCAAATGTGAGGTGTGAAGGGAGTTAACAGTCGTATCCAGATTTTCAAGGCGTCCAACAAGGCTTTTGCTTGCATGTTGCCCTTTCTGCGTATATACCAACGAAAGTCGTTCCAAACTTCAAAGAAAGCGTTTTCAGCCGCGGTGCGAGTTTTCAACACTTCCATATTTTCGCTAACTATCCCTATTTTTTGTTGCAATACGCTAAACAGCCAGTTTTCCAGCTGCCCAGTTTCGTCTCTTGTAGCCTCGGTCAATATTGCTTCGGCTAGTCTGTAGAAAGATTCCAGCTTATTCTTTACGTCTCGCACGTTTTCGCTTCGCCAGTCTGGGTCGTCCATGTCTTCGGCGCCTAACAGCAATGCGCAACGAGTCGAGTCTGCACCATACTGTTCGATAGCGCTTCGAAAAGTCACAAAGTTTCCTTTTGACTTAGACATTTTCTTTCCTTCGATCATCAGCATACCGTTGGCGCCTATCATCTGCGGCCAGTGTTCGGGGGGGAATAGGGCCACGTGTTGGAATAGAAAGAAAGTGAGGTGGTTAGGTATGAGCTCTTTTGCGGAATTCCGCATGTCCACTGGATACCAATATAAGAATTCGTTCCGCATCAATTGTAAGACTTGACTGGTTATTTTTGACTTTTTGGCCACTGCGGCTATGTTGCCTTTTCCGTAGAAAATATAATTGAATACCTCAGGGGTCAATTGCTCTGGTGCGACATTGTGTTGTTTGATGTGTTTGTTGATGGTGTAAAAGGCCATGTAGACAGTGGAGTCGCTTAAGGTTTCTATAATCCAATCTTTGTTCCAAGGCAACGGAGTACCTAGGCCACTCTTGCGGGCACAGGGCCAATCGTTTAGCCAGTCAATGACGCTGACAAACCATGCGATGGCGGTATCAGGACAAACAGTAGCGCGATTCAAAGCTTCCTTCGTTTCATCTTTCCACGCTGCATCGCTATATTTTAAGAACCATTGGTCTTCTAGTAATTTTACGATGCAAGGCGTTAAGCATCTGCAGATAACTGATTGTGGCAGATCGTACATCGTGTCTGCGATGCTCTTTTGCTTTAAATCGTTGATTAGAGTTTCCTTTACTTCACGGACTGTTTTTCCAGCGTATTTGTTGCCGCATATTTTCTTCAGGATTCCACCGTGGAACTCTTTTTTGTATAGCATTTTGGTGGCTTCTTCAACTTTGGGATCGCATTGGCTTTTTACACCTAATTGTTCGACGATGTCTACTGCAGGATACTCGCCGTATCCTTCTATGCTAATCATGGAAATAGGTTGAATGTTTTTCACCGTATGCGGTGCAATGCCAAATTCTCTTAGCGTGCCAGGCGTTTGCTGCAGATCTCTTAGCGCCAACCAGTCTACTGGCGCGTGAGCTGGAACGCTGTAAACCACTCCAGTGGCGTGGTTTACGTTGACGAACACCGCTGGCAAAACAGGCAGTTCTTTTTTAACAACTGGGCTGGTAACATTCTTTCCTATTAGTTTTTTTCCCTTGAAGTGTCTAGTTATTATGGCTTCTCGTTTTTGCTCTTTCAGTTTGTTTGCGGCTGCTTTGCTAATTATCCATTTTTCTCCGTTTACTTCTGCTTCAACATAGTCTGCATCTGGATTGAGCCATATGTTTGTTGCACCATAGATGGTTTCAGGTCTGAAGGTGGCTGCTGGCAGGTAGGCACCGTTGTATTTGAATTTAATTAGCGTATATATTTCAGGGGCCACGCCTTCCCCTTCTTGACGGTCATGGTCTCCAGTAGGGCTTTCACAGCGTGGACACCATACTACCGGGTGAGTTCCCTTAACAACGTAGCCCTTCTTATGTAGTCTTCTGTATTGCCACTCGATGAACTTGCTGAACGTTGGCATTGTGGTGTGGAATTCTCTTCGCCAGTCAATAGAGAATCCAGCGCGATGTATAGTGGATCTGTTTTCATTGGTGTAGTATGAAGCCATGTAAACGGGATCTATGAACTTTTTTAATTCTTTCTCTGGAACACCGTCGATTTCGCGTAACGCTTCGATAAATTTTTCATCTCCCAGTTTCACTCGTTCGCTAGCGCCTGCTATAGTTTGTCCGGTCCAATGCCAAGCCCATGGGAACAAAACATTGTAGCCTTGCATACGTTTGAACCGTGCATAAGCATCTACTCGGGCGGCTGTGAAAGCGTGTCCCACATGGACTGGCCCGTTGGCATAGGAGTAAGGGAAAGTGACAAAGCATTTTTCTCGCTTTGGATCTGGATCTGCTTCGAAAATTTTGGCTTTTTCCCAAGCCTTTTGCCATTTGGTTTCGATTCGATGTAAAAGCTCCATAAAAACGTCTGGATTAGATAGCGCAATATTAAAGGTTTTGTCAGAATTTATTGAGGTATTGATCCCTCATTTTGTGGCACCATTACAACAATTGAAGCCGAGGCTTTTATCTATTTTGGTGCTTCTTTCAACTGTTTTTTTAACAGTTCTTCGGCCTTTTTCAGCGCATCATCAAGTTTGTCAATTTTTGTTCCGCCACCTTGGGCAAACTCGGGTCTGCCGCTTCCTCCGCCGCCTATCAGTCTAGCTGTTTCTTCAGCAATTTGGCTTGCATTCACGCCTTTTTGGATTGCTGTTTTTCCAGCCATCGCCACAAAACGTGCAGTTTTCTTTGCTTTACCGTAGAACAATGCAACCGTAGCATCTTCTTTTTCGGTTAATTTGCTGGCGGTCATAATCATACGTTCCACGTTAAGAGGTTCATATTCTTGTATCACCAACTTTATGTCATCAATTTTTTTGGTTACAGCTACCTGTTCGGACCTCTTATCGCTCTCAAGAGCTGCGAGCTCCTCAATAAGGTGTTTGTTTTCGCGACGGATTTCTTTCCACTCTTTTAAGAGACGTTCAATAGTGGGCAAAAGCTTCTCTTTTGGAGCATCCAAAACTTCGGAAAGCTGCTGAAGGAGTTTTTCGTTTTCTTGGCTGGTTTCCACAGCATATTGCCCGGTGGTGTAGACTATGCGTTCTACGCCGTCTTGAACTCGTTCGGTATGGAGGATTTTGATGAATCCGATTTCGCCAGTATTTTTTACGTGTGTACCAGCACAGGCTTCAACTTCCCAGTCGCTCACTTTGACAACGCGGATTTCTCTCCCCGGCACTGCACCGCCTTGATACAGTCTAAAGCCATATTTTGCTTCAGCCTCGTCTCTCGGCAGCCATGTGACTTCGACTGGAATGCACGAAATTGCTGTTTGATTTGCTAAGAACTCGATTTTGTCTACTTCCTCTGGCGTCAATCGTTGATAGTGGGAAATGTCTAGCCGCGTCTGTTCAACCTTCTTTTGAGTGCCCGTTTGCCAGACATGTTGACCTAGGACTCTGCGTGCCGCGCCCATGACAAGATGCGTAGCCGTGTGAGCGCGCATAAGATAGCTTCTTCGCTTCCAATCTATTTGCCCTTTAACTCTTTCGTTTTCCTTTGGCACAGCGTCTTTCACGATGTGGACTATCACTTTGCCGACTTTTTGGACATCTACAACTTCGGTTTTCTTTTCGTCAAATTCTAAAACGCCCTTGTCTGCTGGTTGGCCGCCGCCTTCAGGATAGAAAACGGTCTCCTTCAGAACTACTTGGTTGTTTTCTAAGACACGTAAAACTTGGGAGTTGAATGTAGTTTGATATGGGTTTTCATAGTAGAGCATACGAGTTTCAGGTAGATCTGCAATTAGACCAAGCCTTTCGTCGATAACTGTTTCTTTTTTAGGAGCGTCAATATGTTGCTCAGCAACCATTTTGTAAAAATCTTCAGGAACCTCCACTTCTATCCCTTCTTTAGCAGCGCTTTCTTTTACTGCTTCGGGTGGAAGCCCATGGGAATCGTAAAGCTCGATCAATGTTTCAGCGGGAATTTGATGTTGATCTTTAGACTTCAATTCTCGACTGATCCGTCTAATTAAGGCGCTACCTCTTTTCAAAGTGTCCTCAAATTTCTGTTTTTCCACTGAAAGTATTTCTAAAATCTCGCCACGCATCTCTTTTAGGTGAGGAAAATCTTTAGACCATTCGTCAATCTGTAGGTCAATGATGTAATCAAGTTTGTTCTCGATGCCTAGAATTTTTAGAAGACGATAAGTGCGGCGGATTAACAAGCGTGTCAAGTAGCCTTCTTGAACGTTGGAGGGGACGACGCCTTCGGCAAGCATAAATGCCAAGCTTTTGGTGTGGTCTGCTACTGCAAAAGCGTTCTCTATAGGTTGAAGAATATTAGCTAGTTCGGATGGTGCCATGCCGGCATGTTTTGCGGCTCTCTGCCAAGACGGCCCTCTTTGGCTTGATTTTTCAAGGTTGAAAGCTCCTGAGAACTTGGCTATTTCAGCTAACAGCTTATTATCAGTTGAGGCGATGTTTGCCATTTTGAAAATGTTGTCTAGAATCTTCCCGTAGACAGCGTGAAAGCCGCTTACAGTTCCCTGTGAGATCCAAGCGTAGCGTTCAATGCCGTATCCGGTATCAACTGTTCGTATAGGTAATTCCACAAATTCGCTGTTGATTACTTGGAATTTCATGAATACTAGAGTAGCCAGTTCAAGTCCGCGCACAACGGTTTCCAAGTCAGGCCCTGCGTTGCCTCCTCCGCTCCACACATCTTCTTTGTAAATCACTTCCTCGGAAGGAATTCCCAGTTCTTCGGTGACGAATTGGTGGTGATACCGAACGGTTTCATCTTTCCAGTAAATCTCTTTATTGGGATAGTTGAAAGCGTGGTGGCCGCCCATTTCAAAAATTGTGAGATGTCGTCCGAAAGTGGGGCCAGTGTTGTCGACGTCTACTAGCCTGATGCAAGGTTGACTGATGACCAATGGGTTTGCAGGAGGGGGCACTATGCCGTTGGTTACGTAGGGTTGGAAGTCTATGATGCTAGCGCTTGTTAGGTATAGGTCGTCCCGCCAACGTGCCACTATAGGATATGGTTTCATTCTCTTGTGTCCATGCTTCTCAAAAAAAGATAGAAACTTCTCCCGCATTTCTCGCAAACTGTGAGGTTTACTGGTAGGTGGATTGTTGATAAAGGTGTATGACGCACATCCTTTGGAGCTAGCTTCTCCGCAAGTATTCATGTCGGAAATTGAAGTCCAAAAGTGTTCACCACATTTGGGGCATAGTTTCCTTATGTAGCCTTGCTCGTCGAAAAATGGGACATGATATTCTTCTTTGGGAAAGCGTTTTTTCAACTTAGACCCTCAAACCGTTTGCGAATACCAACTTTTCACTTAAGGTTGCAAGAACCATTTAAGCTATGTGTAGAAGGTGCAAAGGATATCCTAAAATTTATGAGGTTGGAGAAGCAAAAAAGAAAGCGAGGCGCAGTCTATCCAAACAAGGCTCCAAGGCCTTCAAGCGCTTCTTCTTCTTTCTTAGTCTCTTCCTCTTCGTCTTTTTTCTCTTCTTTCTTGGCTTCAGGTTTTGTTTCTGCGGCTGGTGCAGCGGCTACGGGTGCGGCGGCCATCATAGTAGGCGCAGTTTTTATTGCTTCGTCTATGTTGACCTCTTCTAATGAGGCAACTAGGGCTTTCACTTTGACAGGATCGGCGTTGATTCCCGCCGCGTTCATTAGTTTAGTCACGTTTTCTTCGCTTACTGGTTTTCCCGCATTGTGCAGGAGAAGCGCGGCATAAACGTATTCCATGTTTTATTCCACCTCTTACCTTTTTTTACATTCTTCCTTTTCAACCTTTCTGAGCTTTCCCCATAACCGTGTCTAAATTGGTTTTCAAGCTTAACATTTGATTGTAAGCTTTTCTAAGAATATCAACTACCGTCTCTTTGGTGAGTATGTTTTCGTTTACGCTCAGCCGATAAGCATCTTGCTGGGCTTTTTGAAGTAGAAACATGATGTTTTCTGGTACTGTGTAAGCAGTGTTTATTGAAAGATAGAAAGCCTCTCTACAAGCATCTTCGACGTTCCTTCTGTTTTGTTCGAAGTCTAACTGCAGCTGGTCCTCAAGCATTATCGTCCCGTCGTCGTAGGCTACTTTGAGTTTAAGTCCTGCCTCGACGGGTTTTATTCCCAGCTTGGACAGTACGGCGGCTAAACGATCTAAGATAGGTTCTCCTTTCTTCACCACCAATGTGTCTTTGTTTATCCAGACGCTTCCTGACTCGATTCGAGTTTTCAAGCCTACGGCGCTTAGTTGGCTGATTATTGGGCCTGGGGGCTGTCCAGTGTTACCAGCCGGAACTATGACGTCAAAGGCAGCTATGTCACCAGCTTTGGCTGTAGTTTTAACCTTGCTTTTTTCTAAGAGCAGGAGGAGCTTGAAGGGGTTGAGATCTGTGAAGAGAAAGATTTTTGAGCCGCCTAAATTTTCTTCGAGTTTTTCCAAGTTTGGTTTACTCTCGACTTGTGAGATTGCACGTTTCATGAGAGTGTTTTTTACGACTCGAAAGTAGGCAACATCTTGCAGTTTTTTTCTAAGTTCTTGCAGTTGGGCCGCACGCACTTTCTTAAGATCTGCCAATGCGATAACTTTGTATTGTTTTATGAGGTTTCCTAGTGCTTCGACTTCTTTGGCTTTTTCTTGCAGTATTTGGCGCTGCATGGTCATTCTAAAGTGCCTTCTAGAGTTTGATTCTTATCGGCTTGCCCATACTAGTTTTTAAGTAGATTGACGAAATGTTTTTGAGGCCCCTTTTAAGCTTTCCTTCCAGCCTCCGCACTACGGCTGAGATGTTTTCGACGATTTCTTCGTCTTTCATGTCTTCTGCGCCTACTGCACATTGGATAACTGGTTGTCCTCGCAGCCGTATTCCAACGGCTTTTCTCAGTTTCACAATTTGCGCTTTGATGTCTGCAGTGGGAGGAACTGGTTTTGGCATTTTATCCCTGGGACCGAGAGTGGCCCCCAAAGTTTTACCCACTAGGGGCATCAATGGAGCCTCGGCGATGAAGGCATCGTAGTTATTGGCTAATTGTTTTTGCCCTTTTTTGTCGGTGGCCAAGGCTTCTAATTCTTCTTTGCCCATAACGAGGTCTGCACCAGCTTTTTTAGCTTTGAGGGCAAGCTCACCTGTGGCGATTACGCATATTTTGGCTTTCTTGCTTGTTTCATGGGGAAGCTCTATGGTTTCTTGAATTTTCGCCTCAGGCTTTTTCATATCGATGTCTTGCAGGTTGATTATTAGTTCGATGGACTGGTTGAAGTTTTTCTTTTCCGGCTGTTCTCTGATTTGTTTGACCGCTTCAAGAATTGTCTTCGTGTTTAACGACATCGTTTAGCCCTCGTGCCAAATTTGGTATGGACGCCCGTTATAAAAAGATTGTTACTGTTCTTTTTCGAAAAGAGAGTCATGTTTGCCTTCATCAATTTCTCGTTGCACTTCTCGAGGGTCCTTGCCCTCAACTGTTATGCCTATACTGACACAGCTGCCTAGAGCTTCTTTGGCCGCCAGTTTAAGCGATTTAGCCAGCAACTGGGGCTTCTTCTTCTTAGCAATGTCGATTACTTGCTCCATGGTAAGGTCGCCTACTTTTTCTTCTTTGGGCTTGCCCGAGCCTTTCTCGATTTTTAATGCACTCACAATCAGTGCAGACGTAGTAGGCGTTCCCACGCTGACCTCAAATTCTTTGGTTTCAGGGTCAACAGCAACGTTAACGGGTACCTTCATCCCGACATAGTCTTTGGTAAGTTCGTTGATTCTAGTCACTATAGCCATAACGTTGACGCCTAGAGGTCCCAAAGCTGGACCCAACGGTGGCCCAGCAGTTGCTTGTCCACCACTCACCAGCACGTCGATGCTTTTCTTTTCCACCATTTTTATTCCTCTATCTTGGCTTTTTCTACAACCTTAACGTAGTCTGCATGAACTGTGATTGGAAGAGTGAAGGTTGCCTCTAAAAGCTCCAAGGTTACTTCACCTTTTGCTTTGTCAATACGAGTGATTTTTGCTCGCATACCTTTGAAGGGACCGCCTATTATTTCCACAGTGTCTCCCACATCTAACTCTTCGATAACCGGTTTAATAACGATGTATTTTTCCACTTCTGAAAAGCTCACAACCCCTGGAACGCGGGATCTGACATGTTTGATTCCAGCGATGGCATCTTCAACGAAATGTGGGCCTTCAGCTTCCACAAAAACATAACCTTTCAACGTTTCGGGCACCAGAACCGCCTTCACGGGTAATTTGTTGCTTTCAATTCTTACAGCGATCAAGTTTGCAACGTTTTTCTCTTGCCCGGCAGTGGTGCGGACGGCGAAGATAGAAGTCGGAGGTATTTTCTCTTCAGTCACTTCCAAATCCTCCATAGTTAAAGACCTTGCAAAAACATAGAAATCAGCTTTATCACAAACCCAACAAGTCCTACCACAGCGATGCCTAAGAGGCAAATTTTTAAAGACTGCCAAAGCTCTTCTCTGCCAGGTTTTGTAGCTAACTTCAGCAGCCGAGTAACAGATTGGAGGAAAGATTTTATGCCCAATGTTGATCGCACTCTCAAAACATGAGTTCTAATATAAAAAGAAATCGCACAGCAACCTATCGATAGTCATACAAGTTTAAATGGCATATGTCAAAGTTGAACTTAGGCTTCTGAAGCAAAGCTATTTCAACCAAGACAACCAACCAGCTAAAGGGATAATCTGTCTTCAAAGGAAACGCAGAAATTGAACACTAAAAACAGGAGAACTGCGTTACAGCGAGTTCAAAGGCTTTTCCAGCTTGCCAAGAGAATTGTTCATGAAGACCAGGAACTGGCGCAGCGTTATGCTTTCCTCGCTAGAAGAATCGCTATGGCCTCTAGAGTGCGTATCCCGAAAGAATATCGACGACATTTATGTAGAAATTGTAAAAAGTTTATTTCGCCCGGTGTTAATTGTCGTGTGCGTATTCAGCAACACCGAGAACCACACGTAGTTGTTACATGTGGCTACTGTGGCAAACACATGAGGTTCCCGATGAGAAACAGGAAAGAGAAGAAATGATTACGCCTAGGATGAAACGCAGAATAAAACATAAGTTAAGCAGCGAAAGACCAACAATTTGGATAGGTAAAAAAGGAGCGACCCAAGAAGTTATAGACGAGATAGACAATCAACTCGAAAGAACAGAGATTGTGAAAATAAGAATTCTAAGGACAGCGTTAGAAGAAGATAACGTTGAGGCCATTGCCAGCCGAATTGCTCAGCAAACCAAGTCTACCCTCTTCGAGGTAAGAGGGCACACTCTGATAATTTACAGAAAAAAAGAATAACAAAACGGTGAGGACAAAGCCTAACACATCATGCATGGACATAATCCCTGCCAACTTAGCTTCCTTTAAGATTTTCTAACTTGATCATCTCAAGGAACGCGTTGAATATGAGCCTCTAAGAAACTTGAGTAAAAATGCACACCGCGAGGGTTCGTCGCTAGCGATGGTGTTGGCGCCGGGGGTGGGATTCGAACCCACGCGGCCCAAGGGACCACAGGCTTTCAAGTCGTCATCTCCAGGCTTGAGCTCTACTATGTGCAGATCTGCTCCATACCTGGTTCCCCACATAACGCTTGTCGTTATGCTCTAGGAGACCCCGGCATAGCTTGAAATAATAGCTTCAATGTTTTAAGACTTTTCGGAGATAAGTACGCGGTAGCCACTTTTTTTGGACAAGACTTGGGCGTTGCCAAAAGTTTTCTCTAATTGGTTTAGAAACCGCTTTCCTCCAATCTTTGATTTTATGACGAGTTGAAACAAACCATTTTTGTGTAGGTGGTCGGGGGCGTTGGCGAGTATTGAGGTTACTGTTTCCATTCCGGCGCTTATAGGGGGATTGCACAAAATGACATTGAACTTTGTGTTTTCCACTGATTCGTAGAGAAAGCCTTGGTGGACCTCAACATTGTCAACATTGTTGCGTTTTGCATTCTCTTTAGCCAACCAAACAGCGCGTTGGTTTACATCCACCATAACCACGTGGAGTTTAGGATTGAACACTGCGGCGGCTATTCCAACAGGACCGTAGCCGCAGCCCAAGTCTAGGACACATCCTTTTTCGGGCAAAATCATTGATTCTATTAGAAGCCGCGTTCCTTGGTCGACACTCTTCCGAGAGAAGACGCTTGAAGCCGTTAAGAATTCAAAAAAGTATCCACGAAGATGGACACGTATCAGTCCCAGTCGAGGCTTGGATTTAGGGCTCTTTGAATAATAATGTTCGTTTTTCTTGGCTTTCTTTCTCAAACTTGCCCTCTTCTAGCTTCGCCTTTGGAAATAGTATTGGTGAGAATTATAGGTTAAGTTGTTTTTCGAAGCGCTCCCAGACTA
Source organism: Bathyarchaeia archaeon (assembly GCA_046538175.1). Classification (GTDB taxonomy): domain Archaea; phylum Thermoproteota; class Bathyarchaeia; order Bathyarchaeales; family SOJC01; genus JBKHJI01. The sequence continues at coordinate 12,027 of JBKHJI010000010.1, forward strand.
GGCCGACAATCAAGAATAAGAGGCCTAATATGAAAAAGTAGGAGAGAGGAAACGAAAAACTTGGCAACAACTGCTCGAAGGCTTGGCTGGTTGTCTGAGAATAGTAGAATACGGTAAATAGTAAAGCAGCAAAAGTGGCGAAGCAGCCAATTCCAAAACCTACGGCTAAGCCGCTTGCAAAAGCACTTTTTCGATGATGCTTCCATTCTTTTTCCAAGAAGCCACTCTCCTATCAACAATTGTAACTCTGAAAAAGCTAATAAAATGTTTGAAAGCCACATATTGATTGAAACTAAATAGTGCTGCTCTTGCCCCACATTTTCGGGTAAACATCTCTATCCATCAAAACTCTAACGGTTTTAGCCACGAATCCATGAGTCATGTTCACGATTTGTTCTGATGAAGCCATTGCTAGAGCAAAAGCCACAGCCTCATCTTTTTGAGTAAAAACAACCACCCCATCTTTCTTCTTTATTCCACTCTCTAAAGACAAAACTCCTGGAGCAGTTACATTAGCTCCGTGACAAACCGCTGCTACAGCCGAGTCGCGAACATAAATCTTGGGCAAAAGCTCCAAAGCTTTTTCCATGGGATGCACCATGTTTCTGAGGCTTTTTTCTTCGCCGGTTTCTCGCCATTGGTCAACGTGGTGCAACACGTCGTAAAGAGTCGCGAGTCCTTCGTTTTCGGTGAAAGGCCCAGCTCGAGTTCGGCGAAGTTCCTGCATGTGCGCCCCGCAACCCAGAACTTCACCAATATCAAAGCAGAGTTTGCGAATGTAGGTCCCGCTTTGGCAACCCACCTTGAAGAGAACGTTTTTCTCTTTCATCTCTAAAAAATCTAAGTAGTAAATCGTCCTTGTACGCAGTCTTCGTTTAACCGAAGCCCTGACAGGGGGCCTTTGATAGATTTCTCCTTGAAATTCGCCTAGAACCGTTCGGACTTGGGCTTCAGGCATTATTTGATGGAGCCGCATCACGCATACGTATTCTTTGCCGCTTAACAAGAGCGCTTGAACAACTTTTGTGGCGTCCTCTAACGTAATTGGCAAAACGCCTGTCACTTTGGGATTTCCCTGACCCTCTAAAGAAAGGCCTCTAAGGTCCCGCCGTGACCTGCATTTTTTATGGTTAGGATACGTTTGATCCACGCAGTAACTTCGTGGCTGGATGGTCCCGCAGTTTTGTCCAAGTTGATTATTCCGAGGCGAATGTGGTCCATTATTGAACGTTTTTCGGGTTTGCATCCGTATTTTTCGTCGGTTTTTTCTTCGGCTTTAACGAGCAGTTCTCGTTTGGTTTCCCACGGCGCATTAATTTTTTCCATTAATTTCCTCCTTCAAAAGGCAAAGCATGATGTTAAAGGTTAAAAGTTAAGTTTATACGACTTGAGGTTTGATAATGTCTTTCATCTCTTCGATTTTGCCCGCTGCGTCTAGTGCCTTGATTATGTTTTCGTCGTTTGCGCCTCGATCGATATCTATTTTGTCGTTTGTCGGCTCTACATGGTCCACGTTGACCCTTCGCCGCTTCACTCCTGTAACATCCTTGGGACCTGTTACCAGCACAAAGTTTTTGTCAATCAGATCGACTATGACGCATTTGCATCCAGCTTCTCTTCCAGTTATTTTCACAGATATTCTTCCAATCTCTATAGCGGACATCTAAAACGCCCTCTGTAGCTTTGAAAAAGATGCGACACTCCTATTTATAAGTTCACTATCGAGCTTTGATATAAATTCTATTTATGGCTAGGCTTAAAGTTTGGAAAACTTCTTCTTGGTTTAGATGAGTCACATCTAGAATGAGGTCGAAGGGAGAGAAATCTTCTCCAAGATCAAAACCATAAAGATCGTTATAAACGGCTTTGGTTTTCGCATCTCTTTCCTTTAAAGCCGCTAGTGCCTTTTCAAAGCTTATTCGGTCTCGCTTTCCGATTCGCTTTGCTCTTTCTTCAGGTGAAGCTTCCAACCAGATTTTGAAGCCGCCCTTATGTAGCCAAGCCATAGTCCAACTGTCAAGAACAACATTTCCCTGCTTTGCCCATTCCAACAGTTTCTGATCAACTTTTCTGTCAAAAGAAGGGTCTTGAATGCGTTGTTTGAGAAAGGCTCTTCCTTCCTCGCTTTCCCACCATCCTCTCTTCGCAGATTTGTAACCAGCCTCCAAGGCCAAAGCTTTTAATGCATCGCCGCCAGAAAAATAACGCAGCTTGTATTTCTCAGCAAGCTTTTTTGCCACGGTGCTTTTCCCACATCCCGCCATTCCTGATATGCATAAGACAATGTCAATTTTCGAACTGCAGTGAGGTGGAGCCATTGTAGTCTGTTGCCTCAACGCTAGCTTGTCCGTGTAGCCTGTTTCAGCAAATCTCGAAGACAACTGTGACAGAGTCGACCACCATACATGCGGCTGACTCTCTTCTGGTTTTTAGGAAGCTGGTGAATATTACTAGTTGAGCGGGATGGAAAAGCAAGTTCGCCGCCGCAACGAGAGCATTTTGGACCACTCGCTTTTTTGTTAGTGTAGGAAATCGTGCTGCTTCCCCCAGGTAACGAAACTGTTCTTCGTTTTCTTTTTCTCGTTCTTAATTTAGGTCTAGGCATTTACCCAGTCGCTCCCATTGCTACTCCAAGGATTCTAGAAAATACCGTTCCAAAAAACAGCGAACAAGGGAAATACCACCATACTACGGGTACTCCACCTAAGCCAGGAATGAAGGCCACCGGGTTGGAACCATAGAAAGGTATGAGAAAAAGCCACCAAATAATAATATAACTAAAAGAAATTACAAACAGTATTGTTTGGGGCTTAGACATCTGTTTCTGTATGTTGCTAATTCGTGAGCGTTGCTTCTCCACCTTCTTAAGTAACTTTTGATCCTTTGAGCGCATCGCCTTAGAACTCAGAGAGCGATATTCTGCAAGTTCCTTTTGCATCTTTTGATATTCTTCCCAGCCGATCAGACGGTTAATCAAAAGCCGATTGATCGAGGAATTGGCGCAGGATATAGCGATGCAGATCAGTAATATGAAAATTGTCGCTCCCGGTGCTTGGGGTGCTAAAAGCCATTCCAACAATATCAAACCTTTCCCGTATTGCACTTTCTTTTTTCTCTTCCCGCTTCAAACTATTAACTATTTCCATTGTTTTTGTGTTAGGGCGGAATTTCCAAGCATGCGAAGCTATTCTCCTAGAATGCGGCGGAATGCTGGGTACATCTCCGCTACTCTTTCCTGCATCAGTTGCTGATAATATTGGTAAATAATACCCACTGAGAGGAGCACGCCCATACCTGTGCCAAAGACTCCGAAAAAGTCTGCAAGAGCTGCAATCAAACCTACGATAATTCCTCCAAGTATCGTCACCGCGGGAATGTAACGTTTCAGCACCATTTCTATTTGCCGCGTAGACCTTCTGTAACCAGGGATGTGCATGCCCGAGTCTACTAATTGTTTTGCAACTGTTGACGATCCCATTCCGCCTATTTCAATCCAAGTAACCGAGAAGATGACACAGAACACGACCATAAGGACGGCAAATATTACCGCTCTACTGGGGTTCACCAGAACGTCAAGAACGCTGCGAGGTGCAAGTACATAATACACTAAACCGCCTATAGGTTCTAGTTGTCCAGTGTCCTGTAAGGTTTTGTAAGTTCCCAAAAGTTGCACAAAAAAATTATCTCTGAAGTTGGAGTATAGAAGTTGTGAAAAGAAGTATATATTAGCAAACAATGCAGAAGTGAAAATTACTGGCATAACAGAGACGTAGAGGAGTTTAATCGGGTATCTGCCCCGGTAGCCTCTATAGTCAGCATGGGACACAGGTAGTTCCACCCTCATTCCTTCTACCCATATAATTATCAGAAAAACCACGATAGTTGTGAAAAATCCAAGCAGCGAAGGCAAGTCTTGAGGTCTAATGAAAGCATTGGGCACTGCTGGTACAAGCTGATTCGCAGTTGCGTTGTAAAATAAATCAACAGAAAAAATTGGTTCGCCGGCTGCGATGGTTTGGAAGAGTGCCGGAAAGGCGCCATAGCTTTTCCCGTCAGCTAAGCCTACTGTTAAGCCAAAACTATCCCACAGTACCCCCTGCGCCACGCCAGCCAAAATGAAAAGGCTAATTCCGCTTCCTATCCCCCATCCTTTTTGAATCATCTCATCTAACAATATGATTATTATGCCCGCGAAGAGAAGTTGGAAGAAAATAACTATGCTTATCGATGTTGGCAATGCGCCATAGACGCCGCCTACAATGTAGGCAAAGGCTTGGACTCCGGTGAGAAATATTGAAAAGAATTTGGTCGCCGTTGTGAAGAGTCCCCTGTCTTCAGGGTTAGACATATCAATATCTATCATTTTGGCACCCGCTAATAGTTGAAGAATTATGCCTGCAGTCACTATCGGTCCTATACCTAGCTCCAACAGGGTTCCTCTCTGCGAGGCAAAAATGACTCGTAAATAGCTCAGTTCAAAGCCAGCTCCAGCCGGCAAACCATATAGAGGAGTTTCAGCCATGATTAAATAAACAATCAGCGCGAGGCTGGTCCACAACAGTTTCTGGTTGAACCCTATTCTTCTTCCAGGCGGCTTCGCCTCTGGCAAGAACCTTGCAATAGGTTTAAACAGTCCAAGGAATCTGCCAGCCATTTATTCTTCTTTCCTCCAAAGATTTCTTTTGAAGCGGTTAGTCATTAGTTGATTTTGTTTTTGTGATTAATCTGCCGCCTGCCTCTTGCACTTTTTTGGCGGCTAGCTTTGAATAAGATGCAATCTTTATTGAAAAAGGTTTGGCTATGTTTCCCATGCCTAAAAGCTTGTCGAAGCCTAGTTTGTCCAAGTCTAAGAGTGCCAGTCCGTTCTTTTCTTCCATAACGTTTTCGGCGGAAAGTTTTGTCGCCAACTCTTCAAGTTCTCCCACGTTTAACAAGTTTTCTTTTTTGCGTCGGGGAGAGTGGAATCCTTTCTTGACGAAATAGTCTGGTTCGTATCTAAGTATATAAGTCCATCGATGTTTATGGCTGCCTGCTTTTCCATGACCGCCTCTTTGGCCAGATTTGCGATGCTGCCCAACTCTACCATAACCAACCGTTCTTGTAGCGCGTTTCTTGCGAATCTTTCGAAGTTTATGAGGCATGTTCCAACCAACCTTTCCAAAATAGATGACAAGCTAACCATAAAATCTTTTTCGTCTATTAAACCATATTTTCCAGAAGTTTGTTTATTGCTTCACCACGGTGACCTGTAACTCCCCCAGCAGCATAACTTTTCTTTATTTTTCCCTTATACCCCTTTTTGGGAGGATGTGCACGGAAAACTGGTTTGATGTCTGGCAGACGTTGAAACTCGACTTCTACTTTGTGTACTGCATCGGCCAAGTCTTCCAAAGTCTTGTAGCCGACTTTCTTAGCGTATTCTTCATCGAGTTTTTTATTGCCGACAAGTTTCCCCCGTTTTTTCAGCAGTAAGAGAATGTTTTCTTTTGTTATTTCACCCCAAGTGACAAAGTTTCTCACTTTTTTTAACATGCCCAAGATGCTGGGACGGTTATCTACGAGTGTTATGTGGCAGTTGCGGTTAAGACGCAGGGCTTCCAGCGTTTTTTCTACGTCAGGCGATGCATCACCTACTCCTCGAACGCGAATCACCACTAGGCATTTTCGTTTTTCAGCCATTCCTATCTCACCCAGTCTTCGTGTGTAACAAGGCTGTAGGTCTTCTTGAGGGCGTCAAAGACAGCATAGGCAAAAGAGGGGATAGTTCTCGTCGCGCCGAAACTCCTAGTCCAACAGTCCTTTATCCCTGCAAGTTCCAAGATTACCTTGGCGGTTTCACCTGCAACCAAGCCGAGGCCTCTAGGTCCAGGAATTAGAACGATTTCTACACCTCCACATTTGCCGGTCGTTTGAAACATTATTGAATGCAGCCTGCCACATCCGCATTCCCAACTACCGCACCCTCTTCGAACAAAACCCACATTAAGCCTGGCATTTGCAGCTGCTTTTTCAATTGCGGTGCGCACTTGGCTTGCTTTTCCGGCGCCTAACCCTACGTAGCCGTCGCGATTACCGACAGCTACAATTGCTTTGAACCGTGATTTTTCTCCTGCATCGGTTTGTTTTTGAACGAGATTTATATTGATGACTTCTTCTTGCAGATCGGGAAGTAGAAGATCGACAATTTCTGGCTCGCGGATTTTTAACCCTTCGTGGAATATTTCTTCCATAGATGAGATGCGGCCTTCTTGAATCATTTTGCCTAGGGATGTTTTCGGCATCCATGTTTCGCTTACTTCTTTTCGGGGTCTTCTCGTGCGTGATCGTCTACTCATTGGCTTCCACTCTTCTTTTTGCGTTTCTTTTTACGTTTCTTCTCGCTCTTTACTTCCTTGTGTGGAGCGGTGATTTTTTCTTTCACCGCCTCGAAATGTTCAACAAGTTTTTCTGGACGGTTTCTTCTCTCTACGTATTTGGAAAATGTTTTTTCATAAAGTTCAGGGTTTGAAGATAACATAGTTTTAGCATAATCAGCGATATGTTGACCCTTCAATCTTTTTTCGTCTGGCAGTTTTTTCTCATCGCATGGGACCTCAACTCCAGCGTCTATAACGCCTTTCAGAGAGGCAAAAACGCGGGCGCCCATTGTGGGTTGATGCAGTCCTATGTCGGCTACTGCTTTTTTCACATTTTTCGGTACAGCGCTCAAGCCGCATAATAGGCCGGTAAGGTATGCGGAAGGCAGATTTCCACATGGCCCTCGCCAACCATACCTTTTAAGCTCCTGCGAGCTAGCCGAGGCGATAATCTTGTCATCTGTCTGGGTAGCTTCGATTATTTGAACGTTGATGTGTTTCAATGAGCCTCTGGTTACTACACGAGGAAGTTTTGAGATGATTAAAGCCCTTCTTGCTTTATAGTCTGTCTTTCCTTCTCTCCGTCGCCGAAACGGAATTCGATAGGCTGGGCCTTTTGCCATCAGCGCGTCCTCCATAAACCCTGAGCTTTAATGCGCCTTTCAAGGTCAGCAATCGACTCAAAAACGCCGCTTCCAGCCATTTTATAAAATTGACGATATGTGTGCTCAGTGATGGTACGTTTTTCTTTCAACTCTCGCAATCTTCTACGCAACGCTCGGATTTTCTTCATCCAAAGCTCCTTGTCGGACATTCTGGTTTTGCTTCTTTTACCGGGACCTTTTCTTAATCCTTTCTTCGTCTTTTCATGTAAAACGCGGATACGTGCCCTGCTGATTCCTTTTTCGGGGATCGATTGTATTGCTTTTTCGTGGACAAGTTTCTTAATTTCTTCTCGGGTGATTGCCGCTTCAACATCATCTATTCTATCAGGATCTATCCAAACCCTGTTTTCTCCTATTTTGAGTATTTCAGCAGCGAGACGGCGTTGGCTCTTAAGACTCAACTGCTTTCACTTCCTTCGCCTTTTTTGAACGTTTGGAGCGTCGCTGTTTCTTTTCTGCTTTTTCTTTTTCTTCAGGCTCAACTATTTCTTCAGTTATCTCTTCTTCAACTTCTTTTTTAACAAGGGGGTTAAGAACGCGGATCCCTCGTTCTCTAGCCAGCGAATCGATTTGGATTCTTTTTCTGGTACCCACAGTATGGGCGATTCGTATAGCTTGAGTTTTGGAGTTGAGACCCACCACATCATCAGGAGTATGAACCAATACTTCTTCATACCCTGAGGGGTGGAGCCCCCTAGCCTTTTTTGGGCCACCGTAGCCTACATTTGCAGATTTTGGCCAACCTTTAACTTTGAGTCGCATTTTGTTGTCTAATCCGCGAGGTTTTCTCCAGTTTTCCTTCAAACGTTTATAACGCCAGCTTTCATGACGCCTAAACTTAGGATTTCTCGCCTTTACAGCCTTCCGCAATTTCACGGCGTCCTCTGATGAAGATTTCTCTGTCTTCTCAGTCATGTCTTCATCCCTTCTAGACGCTCATAAACGTAGACGCCGTCGAGGAAAACCCTAGGGTCTTTTATTTTGACTTTTGTGGCTTGCTCGACGTTTGCCGCTGTTTGGCTCACGTCTTCCAAGTTTATTCCTTGAACAATCACGTCTTCAGACTGAACTGAAACCTTCACGTCTCCCCTTATTTTCGCCACGCGCGGACTGCGTTCACCTGTGAAATTTTCTACTAGAACCTTCTTATCTTGGACTTTGACTGAAATCGGAAAATGAGAAAAAACAATCTTCAGTTTATAAGTAAAGCCTTCAGTTACTCCTTTAATCATGTTTTGTATGTGAGAGCTTATGCTTCCCACGATCGCAGCTTCTTTTTTGCGGGGCCAATTCGTTCGAACTTTTATCAAATCGCCTTCTTTCAAAATAGAAACGGGTGCGTGGGAGAAGTCCTTGATTAATGTTCCCTTTTCTCCCGAGACAGTGACTATTCTACCATCTACTTTGACATCTACGCCTTCGGGAATGTTAACCGTGTTCTCGACCTCTACGGTGCGCATTTTCTTTCTTCTTCCCCTAATACACGAAGGCTAGTAGACGGCCTCCTATTTTTTCGTCTTTTGCCATTTTATGAGAAGTAACTCCTTGAGAAGTGGAAACAACAAGGACGCCTACGTCTTTTGAAGGCAGAAAACTTCTTTCCCATTTCTCAAATTCGTCTGCACCGACTGGAAAGCGGGGTCTGATTGCACCGCATTTATTTATTCTACCCAAAAGTTGAACCTTAAATTTCCCAGTTCTACCATCATCTATGAATTCAAACTCGCCAATGTAGCCATTCAGCTGCATCACTCGAAGGACTCTTCCGAGCAGTTTAGAGGCTGGGCTAATCACACACTCGCGCTTCAGACGCATCTCGTTGTTCATCAGCGCAGTAATGCCGTTAGCGATTGTGTCGGTCACGGTTTTCGGCTTCCTTTTCAATGGTATTTCTTGAATCCGAGATCTTTAGCTATCTCCCTAAAACAATGGCGGCATATATATAAATTGTAACGCCGGATTATTGGACCGTAAGAACCGCACCTTCTGCAAGGTCTGCTGCCTTTGCCGAATTTTCTTTCTCTCTTAGATCGCTCCTTTCCCATTCAACCACCTTACGCTATTTCAACTCCTAAAACATCTTTCACAAATACCATGGCTTCTTCAGGTTTCAACCAGTGGGTCCTGCCTATGTTTGATTTAGCATGTCTTCTCTCTTTGACGCGGTAGCCAGCACGGCCCAGATCGACGGACACGTCCATGCCGAAGATCCCCAATTCTGGCAGGTATTTAACGCCTGGGATTTCGATGTGTTCTTTTATGCCGAAAGAAAAATTCCCTTTATTGTCGAAGTGCCTCTTTGATATTTTGTTGTCAACTGCTTGCAACACTTTGGCGAGGAATTCTGTCGCTTTTTCTCTGCGAAGTGTTACAACACATGAGATTGGTTCGTCTTTTCTAATGCCAAAGTCTCTTATGGTTTTTTTTGCTTTGCGCTTCACAGGTTTTTGGCCTGTCAATTGTTCAAGAACCGTTGCGGCTTTTTCTAAGGGTTCCCCTGATTTGCCTATAGACATGTTAACTGTTACTTTACGTATCCTCGGCTTTAGTATAGGGTTTTCTTGCCATTTTCGGCGGATTTCCTCTTCTTCCGACAACTATTTCACCTCAGGTAGTGAAATGGAGGAGTCGCCATCACCTACTACGAAGACAAAGTCTAGGACTGTTTGGAAACGTCTTCCAGTAATGTCTTCGATTGTTGTCAAAAGTGAACGCTGTTTTTTTCCTTTTGTCTCTTCGATGTCTACGATTTTTCCGTGTACTCCTCTGTTTTGCCCTCCGATGATTAGCGCTGGGGAGTCTTTCTTCAGCTTCATTTGTCCGATTATTTCATGGTTGGGAAGAGAGATTTTGAGAACGTTCATAGTTTTGTAAACGTCTTCTTCAGGGTTTTTGGGGTCTGCAACTTTAACCAGTATGTTGGTTCCGTCGTGGAAGTTAAGCTGGATGTGGCCATTGTCTTGAGTTTTTTTGTTTTCTATTCTGTATAGCTTAAATTGGGCTTCATCTTTTGTCATAGAATGCAAAACAAGTCCTTTCTCATGGGGCAGAACGCGATAAGTTGTCTTTGTGTCAGGAATGGAAATTACGTCCATTAAACCTACTGGAAATCTTTCTTCTTTGCATATTTTCCCATCTACTAACACTTTTCCTTCGGAAATGATGTTTTTTGCCTCTTTTCGTGTCTTTGCGTGTCCTAGAACCTCTCTCATGATAATTGCGAGGGGTATACTTGCTTTTTCTGAATGAGGCCCTGGCGCGGGTTTAACTGCCCAAACGTATTCTTTGCGATGGATGGGCCAGAATCTTGGTGCTGGTTTCCGTTTTAGATGTCTGCTTCCACCTTTTTTTCCCAAGTTATTCAGCTCCTTTTTTAGCTTTGGTTTCGTTGGCTTTCTTTGTTTTTTTTCGTCTTGATTTGACAGTTTTTCTGGTTTTCTTTTCTTCCGGTATCGTTTTCGTTGTTTTGGTTGGCGCTGCTTTCTTCTTTTTCTTTCTTCGAGGTTTTTTCGTTTCGAGGTCTGCCTTTACTTCTTCTTTCTTTTCTTCCACAACTGCTTCTTCAGTTGGAGATGTTTCTTTTTCTATGATCACACCTTTTCGTTTCAGCGCTTCTCTGCGCCACTTGTCGCCTAAATCAAGATTTGTAATCATTACTTTTGATGGGTGGATAGGAATTGGCATGGTCGATCCATCTACTTTTTCGCGGGTAACACCTTCAACAAATATTCGATATTTTTTGCGGTTGACCCGCGTTACTTTGCCTTCGAATTCTTTGCGGTCGCCTCTCATTACACGAACTGTATCGCCTGTTTTCAAAGGAACCGCGTTGGTGTCATGCTTCTTTTTCAAGTCGGGAGCCAAAGGTGCAGAGAAGTATCTGTGGCGAAGATGAGCTGGAGCTTGAAACAGTTTTTTGCGTTGTGTTCTTGGTTTAGTGATTTGCATAGCTTCCACCTAAACTATTATGCTCGCAGCACTCGCTATTCTGGGCCATCGTTCTGCCGCTTCTCTTGCCACAGGACCCCTGATTTCCGAGCCTTTCATTTCTCCTTCGGCAGTCATTATGACCGCGGCGTTGTCTTCAAACTGAACCCAAATGCCTTCTGCGCGGCGGAAAGGCATTTTTTGGCGTACGATGACCGCTTGGAAAAGTTTTTTACGCATATCCGGCGTTCCTTTTCGCACCGACGCCATTATTAAATCTCCAACACCCCCTGAGGGAATACGCCTAAGACGCCCTTTATATCCAATGACTTGGACTAACCTGAGCTCTCTAGCACCAGTATTATCAGTGCATTTCAACATAGTGCCACATTGAACGCCTCTAGCGATTTTTGGTCTTTGTCCGCCAATTGCTTTTGCGAATAAAGCTCGCGGTCTCGCTCTTGCAGCCAATTACGCCTCCTCCTCTTTCTCAACAATCACAAATGAAACGGTTTTGCTGAGAGGGCGGCATTCTGCAATTTTCACTTTGTCGCCTTCTTTTGCGTTGAGGCAAGGTGGATTGTGGGCAGGTATGTGGCTGCGTCTTCTTTCGTATCTTTTGAATTTGGGGACATATTGAAGGTAGTCGCGCCGAATTATTGAGGTTTTATCCATCTTGGCGCTAATAACTACGCCGTCTAGAGCCCGCCCTCTGACGGAGAGGGTTCCGTGGAAAGGACATTCAGGGTCAGTACATGTTTTCTTTGGCTTTTTCAAGGAAAGCGTGGCCATTTTCTACCATAGTCTCCTAGTTCTTTTTTTCAAGCGTTCTTCAGGTCGCCCCACTAAGACTTTTCCGTTAATTTCGACTATTGTTTCATCGGGCAAAGCAACATGAAAAACCGTTTGATCTTTCACGATAGTTTTCCGTTTGTTGTTATGTAAAATCACAAAGGTGTTTCTAGTCTCGTCTATAATTTTGCCTTCGATTCCAACATAGTTGGGGTTAGAAGATTCGGCGACTTTTGTCTTGAGACCGATAAATTCATGTTGGAGTATTGCAGGTGTTACTTTCACTGCTTTTTCGCCTCTTTCATCTCTGCGAGGGTGTTTTCGTGTTCTATGGTAAGGATGCGGGCGATGGTCTTGCGGAGTTCTCTTATGCGTGCAGTGTTTTCTATAGCGCCTCCTGCTTTCGTCATCGTTCTGAGCCTTACAAGTTCGGTTTGCAGCTCTGTGACCCTTTTTTGTCGTTCGTCAGAAGACATCTCTCGAATGTTTTTGACTCTGATGAGGGGCATTTATTCAGCGGCCTCCGGTTTTTCGGGGGTTGATTCATCGGTTTTTGATTCGACCTCGGCAGATGTTTCTTCTTTCACTGTTTTTTCTTCTTCTTGCTCCTTTGCTTCTTTAGGTGGGATTATTGTTATTTTGTCTGGAAAATCAACGTCTGGAGGCATTATGCGAACCTTTACTCCAAAAATGCCAGGCTTCAACTGGACATGGAGTTCCGCTTTTCTCAAGTGCTCTAACGCGGGTTCTCCGCTTTTCGGCAAATAGCCTGCGCGGAACTTTTCATATTTTGCCCTTCGGCCGCGCAGTTTACCACTGATGATGATCTCTATCCCTAGCGCTCCCGACTCCATAACTTGGTTAAGTGCCCAGTAGCCTGACCGTCTATAATGGACTCCTCTTTTGAGCGCTGAACTAATACGCGAAGCAATAACGTATGCGTTGAGCTCTGGGATTTCGAGCTCTGCTACAGAAATCTGAGGATTGGGAAGCCCAAACTTGTCTTCTAAAACTTGTGCTAGGTCTCTGATGGTCCCTCCGCCACGGCCTATGACAACGCCGGGGCGCATAGCGTGAATCACTATGTGGGTGCCTAGCGGCGTTTTTGTGACGTCTACGCCGCCGTAGCCTGCTCTTTCAAGTTCGTTTTGTAGAAATTCGTCAATCTCTGCTTTTTTTATGGATTCGTCTATGAAATGTTTTACTACGGACATTAGATGATTTCCTCGGTCTTCTCTTCTATTTCTTCCAAAACAACTTCGACGTGTGTAAGTGTTTTATTTTTTGGACTTGAGCGTCCAAACGCTCGGGGTATAGCTCGTTTAATTTTCATTCCGGGATAAGCTGATGCGTGAGCTATACGTAAACGTTCTATATCTAAACCTTTAAATTCTGCGTTTCCTTCAGCGCTTTCAAGAACCTTCAAAATCTCCGTAGCCGCTTTGACTGGATATTTTCCCACCATGGCCTTCTGCATTCCGTGTCTGTGGCCTAGTTTCTTGGTGAACCTGCGGAAGGGCACAGGTTGTTTTTTAGCGATAACTTGCTGTAAATATCGTTTTGCTTTTTCTGAACGCATGCCTTTAATTGTTTTACACACTTCTCTTGCATGTTTATGGGATATGCTAAGCTCTCTTCCGCTGGCTTTCACGGTTTTTTCAGTTTCCAGCTCTGTTATGGAGTATCCGAATTTCGGCATGCTTTTTTTCCAACTGTGCAATTGAACAGCATCAACCTAGTTTATATTTCTTTTCATGATAGGATTTCATCATAAAGCTTGCTATTTCATGCAAAATGTTTCCACGAAGCGATTTCTGCGTCCTCTGCAGTAACGAATATTTTAGACTACTCTCTCTATTGTTATATGGCGGCGATTCAAGCTGCAAAAGACGTTCTTTTTAAAAGGAGCTTCCACTCAATAGAACTGTCATGGTCCAATCTCAAACTATCCGAGAAGGTGACAACATTCTTCTGTACCTTGATAAAAGACGTTCCTATTTGGTCAAAGCAGAAAAAGGAAAAAACTTCCATACTCATAAGGGGTATATCCAATTTGATAATTTGATTGGAAAAAAATATGGTGTACGATTTCTCACCAGCACAGGCGTAGAATTCGCGGCTTTGAAACCAGCCCTTCGCGATTTCATCTTCAAAGCTCAGCGGAGAACTCAGATAATGTATCCCAAAGACATAGCATTAATGGTGATGTTTAGCGGAATAGGCTCCGGAAGCCGTGTAGTAGAAGCGGGGACCGGTGCAGGCGCGTTGACTACCGCTCTGGCTTTCTATGTAAAGCCCAAAGGACATGTCTATAGTTACGAAATCCGGGCGGAATTCCAAGAAATCGCCATCAAAAACCTGAAAAAAGCCCAACTTGAAAAGTATGTTGATCTCAAAACCAAAGATGTAACATTGGGCATCGACGAAAAAAACGTTGACGCAGTCATCCTAGACTTGGCAATCCCATGGCTTGTGATAGCCCACGCCTGTTCAGCGTTGAAAAACAGTGGAAGCATAGTGTCCTTTAGTCCCACAATCGACCAAGTAGTGAAAACCGTAGAGACATTGGATGAAAATGGTTTCGTTGACGTGGGTACTTTTGAATGTATAATGCGTGAAATGCAGGTGGAACGCGGAAAAACTCGACCGGAAACACTCATGACTGGACACACGGGCTATGTTACGTATGCCCGAAAGGCAGCTAAAAAAAGCGAAATTTGAGATTACGTGGGGTTGCTGAGTTCCTTCTTCCATAACGGAATGATGATTCTTCGGGCTAGCATCACAATTCCTAATGATACAAAACACAGTGGCACTCCCACGATCAACCCGCCGGCGACCCAAACTAATCCTGTGACGAGAATGGGTATTACTGCCCCCAGTTGGATAAGCGGTGCAGGTGTCTCTTTGTCATCAAACTCTTCAGTTAACAATATTTTGACGGTGGAGTATTGTTCCTCTGCGCTAGTGTGCTGGTCCACGATAAAGTCGCGGATTTCGATATAAATGCTTATCACCCGTCCATTCTCATCTATCTTTTGCCTAGTTGCCATTGTGAAAAAGCTTGCGTTAACTGGAGGCAATTTTGAAACTATCTCACCTTTCCACAGATCTTCTTTGAAAGTTAAACGTTCAGTTACTATGAACCCACCTTTTTCCCACACCAAGTGTTCAATGACGGGTACAACCGTTTCGAATGTTCCATCTCTTAAAATGCCTTGAATGTTAGCATCCATTATTCTAACACGTTCCGAAGATGAGGATGAGCCCTGCATGGTTCTGAGCATCTCCTCCGACTCTGACCCCCAATCGTATCCAAAATCATATGTTCGAGGAGCTGTGTTTTGGAAGATTGAAATAACTATGATGGTTAGCGCTAAAGCCACAGCGATCGCTATCTCTTTTTTTATTATTTTCATCTTTTAACTCCCTAAGAACAAAATGGAAATGCAGGGTATAATGCTATGTTTTAGAACGGTGTGTTCTGAAATTAGTACGGGCGAAACGGTGACAAAATGTAATCTTGTCTGCCCGTTTTCCGTTTAAACAGAATATACACTATTAGGGCTATTATGAAGCTGAAGCCGAAGATCTCCATCTCTTTAGGAGACACGGTTTTGACGTCGTTCTGTTCTGAAAGGCTCAATAGGGGGGGCCTCCAATCTTGGGCTTTCACTCGTTCGAAAGCTTCCGCTAATTCTACCTCTCGGTTTCCTCTCACTAGGAATAACCATGTTGGAAGAAGAACCGTGGTTAACCCTAAAAGAACAGCAGAGATCACGTATATTGAAGTCTTGTTCATTGCCGGTTCCTCCACACGGTAAATGGGTAGAAGGTACTTTTAGTTCTACGTTTTAGAACAGTGTGGCATGTCTTCAAAAGGGTGTTTCCCTCCACAGTTTTACGGTTTCAAACCATAGAACAGAGCAGCCGATGATGCCGAAAGTCAAAGCGAAAAAGTTGTGAACACCGCCGGTCACCCCATAAAAAAGTAGATAAGTGAAAAGCATAGTAGACAACCACACAGAATAGAAGAGATAGCGAGGCACAAGAAAGCGTCCTATTCTAGTGAAAAACCGGAGAATGCCAACCTTAACTTCATCTGCCAAAACATACTCGCCTGTGCTCTTCTGGGTCACCAACCCGAAGTTCTGCAACTTTTCCAAATGGTGAAAGGCAACACTTGGACTAGAGAAACGGAGAGAACGTTGGATTTCTCGTACTCCGGCACTGTGATTAGAGGACCTGAGCAGATACCAATAAACTTGCAATGTTTTGCCTTTCAGCTGCGATTCAACGATGGACAGGTCAGAAGCATGTTCTTTAGACAAAGTATTTCCCTAATATTATCGAGTAAAGCGTTATATAAAATCTGGGATTGAAAACTTCTGAACAAGCTGAAAAATACGTGAGATGCAGTACCGCATATTTCCGGGTAAACGCTTTCTTGGTTTGCCAGTGAGCTAGTAATAAGCGTGTACTATTGATCTCTGATAGCCGCAAGCTGCAAACCCCCTTTTTTTGCGGCGGTAACACGAGTGATCTATGGCTATTTTTGTTGAAAGATTTAATGAAGAGACAGCGTATGTCCGGTAATAGTAAGTTAAACGAACCTAAAATGGCCTCATATACTGCAGCACACAAAGAAGGCTATTATACAGGTTAATTGTGAGCAGGATTCGAATCCCAAGCTGTCTTCCAGACACCCATCACATGATTATCTCATGCGTACATAGAAGCATGAGCAGTTTCAACGTTTCTCTTTGCGTTTTTTCTTTCTCTCTTTTCTTTCCTTTTTTGTCATTGGTTTTTTCTTAGAGCTTTTTCCCATACCCAAATAATTCACGCCATATAAGGGATATAGCAGAACAACATTAAATTTGCGGTTAATACGCACATAACTTAAATAGTTTTCTTCCGAAAACGCAAACAAATTCTGAATAACAGTTAAAAATTGTTCACTTGGAGAATCCTAGACTGTCATGAAAAAATGAATCCATGCGAAAGTCAGGATACCAACCGAATTTTTCCCGCAAACTCGCCTCTTTTTTCTTCAGACGCCGCATATACACGGGAATAAATACTCTGACAGGCTCTCGACTATTGATTGAATAAATATCTTAATATGGGACCAAGCTCTTATTTAACAGGTAGAATTTTCGTAGAGGATATTGACAGAAAACTTTCACTGCGTTTTGTCATTCGTTCTTTGACCATTCTACATAAAATAACGAGGTGAAAAACATGAAAATCGAAAACAAACAGTTAAGAAGATCAACCCAATCGTGGATCAGCAGAGTAGATAGAAGGCAGCCGCCTAAGATAGAGTATAATTCTGAACTGGAAGATTGGGTGAAACATGTCATATTGACAGCAGAAAAGAGAAAAGACTTCAAAAAGAAAGAAGAGTTCATAAAACTCCTAAGAGACCTCAACGCCGCCTAGATCAATTGAAATCTTACCTACAGTGGAAAGGACCCCTTCAAAATCTATTTTTCTTTTTTCTTCCTCATTGCTCCTTTTACTTTCAATGCTTCGTGAATGCCACCGATTAGTAGGCCTACGCCAATACCCATGTATAAACCAGAGTCAAAAAGAAGTCGATCACGTGTCTCCGATAACTTGGTAGCTTCGAACTCCACCATAACCATTTGTAAACTTTTCTCCGCTACTCGCTTTTTACCAGCATATATTTGTGGTTCCCAGAATGCCACCATGTCAGTTCCTCCCCACTCTGTGACTATCGTTTCCGTGGGTGGAAAACTCTGTTTGATTTCAAGTTCACACGGAAACTCTATTCCAACAGAATATTCAAGCCTATTTGCAAAGTATACATAGCCCACGTTTGCGACTTGTTCATATGGGTAAAACCCATGGCCTGGTTCCAAACCCAGAGTGATAGGCAGTGCAATAGTGAAAGTTGAGAAGCCCGCTCGACGTATACATCCTTCCCAATCAAAACCGATGTTTAGTGAATAATGTTGCCAGTCTCGTTCCTGAAGAGGATTAAACCGAACATAGAATACAGATGAAGCGACTCCTCCTTCTCCTTCTGTAACCACCACCTTTTTATCTACCACATGAATGGCCTGCTCAGATTCCTTTAGTGAGAGTTCAAAATCTTCATAATTTGCAACTTTGAACGGGAATTGGACTCCAACAACCACCTCATCAGGCAGAGTGACCTCCGGATCCTTAGCGCCACCCCAATCCCAGCCAAAACTAAGCTCCACCCCAGCGGCGACCCTATTGTGTTCCAAAGGGTATTTACCTAGATTTGCTCCTACATGGATATCTACCCTATCTAGTCGCTCTGAACTGAATACTAAGAGACCATAAGGTGCTTCCCACCGCTCTGCAGGAACAATGTTTGCTTCACGAAGCTTAGCCGCTCCCCAGCCAGTCAGAAGAGTCCCCATCAAAATTGGAAAAACAATCGCAATAGACTTGAATGAAAACATATTTTGGTATCCTCCAAATAGCATATGCGCAAGAGCGATTTAAAGCAATAGTAGCTGTTGGATGGCCTAGGGATTTTCTGGTCAAAGCAGATTTAGCGCATTGAGTCTTTTTCGCCTAGTTTTACATATCGCATAAAAGGATGCGCAGTTCTTCATGTTCTATTTCTTTCAACCTTTGAAGCGCTTATTCCACAGAGGGAATCCCATTGGCAAAACGTTTCCTACCTATAATCTCGTCAATCAATAAAACCAATTCCATATCCAATGGTATGCTAGTTTTAACGTTCCCAATCACCTTCACGGCTCATGGATTAGCAGGACTCTAGAATTCTCTACCAACTTCAACCTAAAATCTGTACATGAACCCGTACCCCTTTGGGAACAGTGAACGGATGGGGTAATTGTGGCACACAAATTTTTGTTGTGACACAAGTCACCAAAGCAACGGAAGCTGTGATGGGGGGCTACTTCACCCTCTGTTTCTCAGCTCCTTCATAGTTCAAACTAAACACGTGGCAATAGTTCAAACTTATGCAGGAGCCAGCTCCCATAGTTTTGGGGAACAGTTGAGAAGGCTCGGGTGTTGCATAAACAAAAAATTCTTTGTCTCCCCCAAGTAGGCGCAAGCAGACAAGGCAAGACGAAAAACTTGGCCATAGTAAGATCCCCACCAAAAGAAAGCCTAGCAGGAGGTCACATCGCAAACAGCAGAAATCAAAGGAAACTTGTGGAATTTGCTTGTGGATGGATGGAAAAACAAGCATACGCCAAAGACACGATCCGAGGCTACTATTCATGTTTGAGGGCATTGCA
Organism: Bathyarchaeia archaeon; assembly: GCA_046538175.1. Lineage (GTDB taxonomy): Archaea > Thermoproteota > Bathyarchaeia > Bathyarchaeales > SOJC01 > JBKHJI01. The sequence goes on from JBKHJI010000010.1 coordinate 31,041, forward strand.
GCAAAGAAACGCGGAC
>JBKHJI010000011.1:0-29809 GCA_046538175.1 Bathyarchaeia archaeon
TTTCAGTATACTGAACCTCGCCGTAAATATGGCAGTCTGACTCCAGCTTTATCTTTCCGCCATACAGGTTCTTGGCTTTTGCTTCTCTCTCCAAAATTATCGTTTTGGCATAGACATCTTCTACTTTTGCTTTTCTGCCTATTATGACTTCATCGGCTTTTATGAGGCCTTTGACTTCGCCTCTTTTCCCAATTTGCACCTGAGAAGCGTAGGCTCCGTCAACGGTTTCGATGGATCCACCCACAGAAATTTTTGTGTTAGCAGTTGTCTTTTTCGCTCTCAGTTTTCCTCCAACGTCAATTGTTTGGGCTTTCAATTCTTGTTCAACTTCTATTTTTCCGCCCACGTCTAGTTTTCCCAAAAGGTTGAGGGTGCCACCGATTTGCACGGTTCCCCCTACATCTAATTCTTCTCCGTTGGCCGATCCTGAGATTTTGACTGTTCCGCCTACATCGATGTCGCCGAAGTCCAAGTCCCCTTCGACATTGCAGGAGCCTCCTACGTCTATGTCGCCACCACTGCATTTTCCGGTGAGTTTTACCGTTCCCCCCACGTTTATCTCTTCAAACTCCAAATCGTCTGTGGACACAAATGTGCCTCCAACATCCACTCTGCTTATCTTGCCTCCGCCGACGTAAACTGTTCCTCCTACATCGACTTCTTCGATACAGGCTTTCGATTCAATCTTCACTGATCCACCCACATCTATATTCTTGGCTTCTACATCACCTTTGGCTGTGAACGTGCCTCCAACATCTATTTTCTGAGCAGTAGTGGCACCGTTCACGTGGAGGCTACCTCCAACGTCGATTTCTTCGACCTTCGCGTCTTTTTCGATCGTTACACTTCTATCTGCATCTATTCTTTTTGCGCTGGCATCTCCAAAGACCATTAAGCTGCCATCTTCTACTTTGATTCTGTTTTTGATTTCAAGATCTCCCTTGACAGTAATATCGCCTTCTCCGTCTAAATTTTCAGCTGAAAGACTGGTTTCGAAGATGCATTTACCTTCGGCGTATACTGTGCCTGAAACCGTGACTTTAGGAGGATCGCCAGTACCTCTAACTGTTGCATGTTCTCCGACTTCTAGGTTGCCTTCGACGAGATCTAATGTTGCAGTACTTCTTGAGGGAACAAAGTTTCCAGACATGGTATGTTCACTTCAGTTTTTTGTTCGCTTATTTCGGCGTTCTCAAGTATGTTTGCCAATATTCAAGCGCTTTTGCTTTTTTTACATCTACATCTAGATATTTGTTATTTGCTTTTTCTGTTTTCTTTATGATGCTTATCATTTCACATTTCACCTGATAGGTAATGTGGGCGGCGGAGGGTTTAAAAGGCAACGCACATGCCGAGTGCACATCTTGTAGTCACGAATTGTGACTGCCTTATGCGGTCTTTTCCATAAAAAACGAGGACTCTACACACTGCAAAAAAGAAACGTTTCTTTTCGAGGATCCAAAATTGCAGGAGAAAACTCTAAAAAATAACGAGTCATCAGCATAATTTTGGTATGTTTAAGGTTTGGAAGATTAAGATCTAGTCCTAGTCCTCGACTTGGCTTTAACAAACTTCCTTTTTTTGGATGCCCAATGGGTTGTGAATTTTTTGTGAATTTTCACCAAGCCCTTGTTTTTCAAATTTGGAATTGCGCCTTGCATTCTGGCAGGTATGTTAGTTATCAGTACTTCTTTTCGCGTTTTGATATATTCATAGACTTCTTTTTCGAAGTTGGACAAATTCTCCGACAGATCTAATCACTCTCCTGAGACAATTTGCGTGGATATTTCAGAGCTCTGTGAGTGGGAAGCTTATTCGCCGTAAATATGCTTTTGCAAATTCTGGTTTATGTTCAAACTCCTTGCTTTTTAGAATTTGTCTTTCAAGCTTGTCTAATGCCATGCGAAAAGTCTGTTCTGCACCCCATCCTTCGCTGGAACTAAAGAAGGAGCCCTTTCTTGTTCTTAATTGAAGGCGACAATGGATAAGCTGATCTCCTTTGAAGTTTGTGCCGTGCGTTTTTAAATAGATAAAAAGTGTACCGGCTTCAAGTGTTTCTTGATATCTGCGGGCGAAAGACTCGAAATCAGCCATTATGAAGTCTCGTTGAATCTCGTCTATTGCAACGTCTTTGACAGAAAATTGTACCGCAAGTCTTCTTCTAGCCGTTTCGGCTTGAGCTATCGGCTCTAGAAAATCTCGCTTCGTCACAATACCCACTGGTCTTTCTTTTCTTGCGATTACTAATGAGGAGATGTCAAACTTGAGCATTTTCTCTTCGGCGTCCCTCAAGGTAACATCTGGTAAGACAGTGATTACAGGTTTTGTCATTATTCCTTTAGCGGGAATGTTTAGAACTGGAACGCTCTCGCCTACTATTTCTCCCAGTGTTTGACGTTTTCTCGGTTTAAAAATGTGTTCCACTATGTCGTGGACGCTTATCATTCCCACAAGCTTAGCACCGCTGACCACAGGCGCGTGAGAAATACCTTCTTCTCTGAAAAGACTTATCACGCTGCCTACAGATTCGTTTTCTTCAACAATCAAGGGGTCTCTAGTCATGATTTGCCTAATTTCCGTGACGCCCCAATTCTCCATTACGGCTCCATGAATGACGCTTTCATCGGTAATGAATCCCAAAAGCTTTTCTCCGCTATAAACTGGGAGTTGTCTAATTTCACTCTCTATCATCAATCTGGCTGCTCTGTTAAGGGAATCATGTAGTGAAACGGTGGGTGCTGATCGCATTAGTTTCTTCACTTTAGTTTTAGCCGGATCAAGCCTTGATCTGACTATCCATCTCCGTGTGATTACTCCTTTGTATTTGCCTTTGTGGTCTGAGACGATCAACACTGGCGGCATTTCTTCCTTGAAAAGTGAGAAGCAACGTGATAGTGTTTCAGTTTCTCGTACACTTTCAAAACCCTTTGAAAAAACGTTTTTAACAGTGGTTGAAATCACAGCGTCACTCTCAATCCATTTTCACGCGAGATGTAATTTAAACGTTCCCACAGTTCGATGTAGATCTATTCAAGTTCCCCATGCGGTTCCAACAAGCTATAGCTGCGGGGCGTCTCATCATATTTCTCAGGTACCTAATTGACGAAGAAAGTCATTCCAAGCTGAGACTCCTTGTTTGAAAGCATAAGCGTTTTTCTTTGTATAGTGGGGCGCAACAAACATCAAAGCCCATAACTCGTTCGTGTACTGCTTGTAATTTGGAGGGTTGAAGAGCAAGCTAACTAAAGACGCCAAAAGCCATCGGAATACGAAAAATGATATGAATGAACGCCTAGCTTTACGGTGGATATAGACAAATCGAAAAATATCTCGTAAAACATTCATTTCCATGTGCTTTGGAGAAGGCACCTCTTCTTTTTGGTGCCCCACTATAAAGTGGTTGTCTCGAATCGCAATTTCATTTTTGTCAAGAAAAGCTTTTAGATCCAACGCGTAGGCGTGATCTTCACCTCTAGCAACATAAGGATCAAAGGGAAGAACGTAAAAAGCCCGTTTGTCTAATAGAAGCACTCCCCCCAATATGTGAAGAGGCATTATTACGAATCGCTCTTTCCCGACTGCGAAACATTTCCTGAGAAAAACATCCATTCCTCGAAGAATTCGGAGAAATTTTTCAAAAATTCGCTGCTCAAAATGCGAGTAGTCCGAAATATCTCTGTAAAGTCCAGCTACTGCCACTATGTTTTTTCGGTTCAGCTTCGCTCCGATCAGTTGTATTTGGCTTTTCATCTTTGTTGGGTGGAGAATGACACAATCGTCATCTAAGAAGAATATGGATTCTGGTTTGAAAAACTTCACCGCGCAGCAGATACCGAGGTTTCTTGCAGCAGAATACGGGGCAAACTGTAAATACCTGCCTGTGGGCGTTGGTTTCGGTTCTTTCACTAATTCGAGAAATCGTTCTACATAGCCGCAGAAGGGAGAGTTTATTCCTGTGCAATTCCTAATGAAGTTTTTGTCACTTTCAGTGAGATTTGCCTCGTTTAGAATTTCTCCAACTAGTTTTCCAGCTTGGAGCGAACTAAGTTGTATAAATGGCAGTGAATGGGACTGAAAGAAGCTTTTGGTTTGAAGGAAGTTATCGGCGTCGCTGTCGTCTATTAGAACTATTGAAATGGAATCTAATTCTGCCGCTATAAGTGATTTGACTAGGCGTTTCACTTTTTGAGGGCGGTTTTTAGTTATTATGATGGAAGTAACACTATTTGTACGTCCTTGTAAGGAAAGCCTATTATGTTCTGGTCGGTTTAAATGCGGCGAAGTGTTAGGCATCCGAATGCTTCCTTAAATATAGATTAGGCAATACATTCAAAGTGTTTTCGGTAAGTTGCCATATTTTGGCAGCCTCTTTGGAAGAATGGACGCGCGGACAAAATTTATTAGAGCCCGTAAGAGTTTTTTGTTGCTTAATAATCTTTAGCTATCGACTGTATCGAGTGGGTATTATCAAGTTGTCAAAGGCAAGGCTCACTAATTAATAATAATATGGAGAATTGTCGAAGATGCTCTGAAAAATGCCATGAGGGAAAACGAATGGGTTCAACGAATAGGACTAATAAAAGAAGACAGAAATCAAATATGAAATCGATTAAAGTGGAAAAGAAGTTGATTAACAAGCGCAGCAAGATTGAGATTATGGCTAGTATTTTGGAAAGGGCGCGAAGGGGCGCCAAGAAAACTCACATAATGTACCACTGCAACCTCAGTTTTGGGCAACTACAAAGATACCTTAAATCTTTGAGAGTTAGGGGACTCGTGAGAAGAGAGACTTGTGGCTCTGAGATTTCATACAGGATCACTGAAAAAGGACAGAAATTCTTAAAGCGATATAGCAAGGTTGCTCTTTTACTGGGGCTGAGAAAACCGAAATTGTAAACCTTGCAAAATGGCTTTGTTTAAGATGTGGCATGAATTTGCGGATTGCTTATGTTCGTTCGTCTGTACACACCGGGTCTGGGCTAGTCAACCACATAATGGAGATTGCGCAGAGAATAAAACACGCTGGAAACGAAGTTGCCATCATTTCTCGTGAAACTGAGATCGAATCAAAAAGCATTCCAGTTTACGCGTTGAGTTTTGCTGGAGACAACATCCCCTTTTTCAGGAATTTCATTTTTCCTTTCAAAACTCTTAGCGCCTTAAAAAAGTTCGACTTGATACATACCCAATATCACCCAGGCATCTTCGCCGGCAACGCAGCAACCAAGCTTTTGAAAAAACCCCACATTTTTACCTTTCACGGATTCGCACCTATAAGAGTGTGGTACAATTATAAACAAAAACTGAAAATGATAGATCACCGAATAGGAACTTTCTTCGCTTTACGTTCAAAGACACATAAAGTGATCACGGTAAGCCACTATTTAAAAGAAGAGTTGAAAAAAAAATACTTTGTCAAAGAAGACAAAATTCGAGTCATTTATAACGGCGTGGACATCGAACGTTTTAATCCCGACATAAACGGCAGTCACATAAAAAAACTATACGGTGTGGAGAATTGTCCAGTCGTTCTCTATCTAGGCAGGTTGGCGCCGTATAAAGGCGTACAGTTCTTGATTGAGGCAATTCCAGAAGTTTTGAGAGAAATTCCTGAAACAAAATTTTTAATAGGTGGAAGTATGCGCTACGACGTCGCAGATATAAATAGCCTGATAAAGAGGCTAAAGATAAAAGATGCGGTGATTTTCACCGGCTACATAGATGATCGAAAGGTTCCTGAGCTTTATGCCGCTTGCGACGTTTTTTGTTACCCCAGCCTTTGGGAAGGCTTTGGGCTCACGCCGGCTGAAGCTCAAGCTTGTGGAAAGCCGGTAGTAGCGTTCAACAATTGTGCCCTTCCAGAAGTGGTCAAAAATGGGCACACAGGACTGCTAGTAGAACCTAAGAACATTGGTTCACTTGCAGGAGCGTTGGTTTCCATTTTGGCTGATAAAGAGCGTTGCCTTCGTATGGGATTCGAAGCTGGGAAAAGAGTGCCGAGGCTCTTTTCTTGGGACAAAGCTGTACAACAGACATTACAGGTTTATCATGAGGTTTTTCCATGAAGTGGTTGGCTGTTTTAGATATGGATGGAACTCTTTTGGAGCGCCGTACGATTGATGTGTTATGCGAAAAGCTTGGCTTCATCGAGAAATTGAAGGAAATTGACAGAGAATCAAAGTATATGGAGGGCCACGAAGTTAGCGCCAAAATTGCAAGGCTTTTCTCAGGCCTTAAAGCCTCAGAGATGGAAAAAATTTTTGATACAATTCCTCTAGTGGCCGGCGCAAAAGAGTTTGTGCATTTCCTCAAGTCTAGAAGCTTTGTGACTGCTATAGTAACCGTTTCATACATGTCTTTGGCTTCTAGACTCGCTCGAAAAATAGGAGTTGACTTTGTTGAAGGAAACGAGTTGGAGCTTATTGATGGAGTCGTAACGGGAAAAATTGTCATGCCGTTAGGATGGGAAAAGGAAAAACGGTCAGATTGTCGAAGAAATGCGGTTTGCAAACTTCACGCTATGAAAAAATTAATGAAAAGATATTCTATTTCAGACGATAAAACGCTCGCTGTAGGCGACTCCAAAAACGATTTGTGTATGATTGAAAAGGCTCGCATAGGAGTAGCCTTTAGACCAAAGGACGATGCGGTCGTTAAAGCGGCAGATGTTGTGATCAGAACAGATTTTTGCGAGTTGACAAACTGGCTAGAAGACTTTTTAGCTAGTTTGCGTAACTAATGTGAGGGAAAGGGAACTAATGTTTTCGAAAGAAATTAACGTGTTAGACTTGGGCGACTACCAACGCTTCGAATTCGGTGACTGTATAAAAGAAAAGTTTAGCACTTCCGTAGTAGATGAAGGCGGATTATCTTCACCTCTGTCAATTTCACTAATTATTCCCATAAAATTTGAGCCAGAAGGTATTCTGGAAGTTGAAGAGGACACCTTGCAACGTATTTTGGCGCAATGTAGCGAGTTAGTTGACGCTGGTTACTTAGATGAAATAATTATTATGGGCGCCACGAGAGATGAAGAAGGAAAAACAGATTTCAGTATTCTTCAAAATGTCGTTAGAATTGCTTATGAAGAGTTGGGTCTTTTCAGAGAACAGGTTGACTTGTTAAACAAATATAAGAGCCAAAACGAAAGAGCGAAAAGAGGGCTTATCGACTTCTTCTTGAAAGTAGTTCATCAATTTGACGAAAACATTTCAAAACTTCTTGCGAAATACGGTGTATTCGGCGCTGCTGGCTATTTCGGCGTCCTTCCGGGCAAGGGCTCGGGGGTTTGGCTTTCAATTCCTATAGCACAAGGAGATATATTATGCTTCGTGGACGCTGACATAATGGACTTTAAAAAAGAGTATATTACGGGTCTTTGTCACCCCATTATTTATTCTTGGAACGTTCAGGAAGCAGCCATAAAATTCGTTAAAGCATATTACCATAGAGTAACTGTTACAAAGACAGATTCTCAAACCAACGTTCTAGGAGGACGCCTTTGTCGTCTTCTTGCAGTGCCATTCTTAAAGTCTGTTGCAGAAACTTTCAATCTTTATGTTGGCCTAGAAGGCGTGAAATATCCTTTGGCTGGAGAGTTTGCTGTTTCTCGATACATAATTGAGCAACTAGACTTTCCAAATACCTATGCCGTTGAGACGTCTTTGTTGTTTCAAACATATGATTTGATTGGGCCTTCATCAATGGCTCAGTTAGATATGGGCGTTTACAAGCATATTGGGCAGTCATTTGAAGAGTTGGAGACCATGGCATATCAAATAGTTGATTCAATTCTACGAGTTGTTGATGAAAAGCTGGGCAGGCCGTTGACCAACGAGGAAAAAGACCGAATAATAGTATCTTATAAAGAAAACAGCGACCAACTTATAGACGAGTATGAAAAAATGGCTTCGCGCCTAAGGGGGACAGAAGAGAGTTTGGTTTACTCACGAGAAAGCGATGTGGAGAAATTGCAGCTTCTAAAGAAAGTTGTCCATGATGTTCTAACAGGAAAATCGAAAAGGCAGAGGCATCGCTATTTCACTCTTCCTTCGTGGCGAAGAGTAAATGAAAAAACCAGGAATTACTTTGTTTTGAACGAGATGCTAAGGCGGAGAAGTAATCAAAGCACTTGGTCCAGAATGAAAGAATGTGGGCTCTTGAGAGAATAAAACGTCTAGGTTAACCTTGCAGGACATTCTTCAAAATTTTTTTGCCTCTGATGCTGGGCAAATAACCCGCCCATTGACTCTGAAAGCTATGATATTTTTGCGAATGTTTTGCGACATAGTGGAAAGCAGATCGAATCTCTCTTATATTTCTCGCAAATTCTTGAAAGTTTTCCAAATTTCTGACGAGAAAAGAGTGTAGACAGTTAAGAAAGCTTGAGGCTACAAATTTGAAACAAGTCCCAGCGCCTAAAAAATATCCGGGGTACGGCTCAAGTGAGGCGATAGAAACTATTTCTTTGTGTCTAGTTTCTTTTGTAGAGAGCATCTTTTGTCTCATGTAGAGAAACCTATAGAGATCTTGTCTCATTTCAGACCAGAGAGTTTTTCCTTCTCCTGGATGATGTATTACCTTGAGCTGGGTGTCCAACATGAATTTAAAACCGGACCTTTTGGCGTTAACCAATAGATCCATGTCTTCTCCGCGCGTTATGTAGGGGTCAAAGGGGACTCTTTCAAACATCTTCCAATAGAGAATCATGTTACCGCCGAAAGCGAATGTTGTCTCCGACAGTCGATGTTTACGTGCTATAATTTTGAAGGCTTCGTTCATCTTTTTCTCTTTGGGCCAAAAAAGTTTCCACCATGCTTTAGGGTTAACATTTAAATGATATTCTCCATGCTCGTCCGTGTAGTATCCTGCGACGCCGCCTAATAGTTTGCCGTCTATGTTCTTTCCTATATGTTCTTGTGCTTTAAGAAAGTATTTTTTATCGTTGATGACCTCGTCGTCATCCAAGAAAACGATGATGTCCGACTCTAAAATTTGAGCTATGGCTAAACCTATGTTACGAATTTCGGAGTAGCCATATAAGCTGAGAAGGCGAGCCAAATTTTTATCTGTAGACTCTAGGTCTCTCAGGGTAGAAGCTGAAAACAATTTGATGTCTAAATAGTCTGTGTAGCTGTCTATAACTTCTTTTGTTTTTCTCTTCGCCATTTCCTCCAAGGCCCTGTGAGTCACCGCAACGATTATAGATATTGTCAATTCTCCTGGAAGGTCTACATTCTTTAGGCTATCAAGCAATCGTGGCAGAGTGCTCTGTGACTCAAGAGGAACAGGATGATCATAGACAGCATCCGGTGCCTGATGTTGAATTGTAGGTTTGGATGAAGTCCAGTAAGTAGGTATAATTACAGAAATTTTCATCGGAATACCTCATGCATTATTGTCGTTAAAGTAGTGGTATTATCTTTTTGAGAACTATTGCTTCCCAGTCATATTTTTCAACAACTTGCGCGAAATTGTTGTCAACTACACTTGCTAGCATGTTTCTATATATTCTGAGAGCGATGTCTTGAGGGGGATTTCTCAGGTCAAACATATACCCTTCTATGTCTTCTCTAATCAGTTCTTGGAAGGGCGGGATTCTTGAACAAAACACAGGCTTTCTGGCAGCACCAGCTTCTATCACCGGAAGCCCAAAGCCTTCTTCTTTACTGGGAACAAAAATGAGATCGGCTATATTGTAGGCATCGGCCACGCTCCACTTGACTATTTTGCCGTCAGAAAACTTTCTCCTGAAACTGATCAAATCGTGGCAGAATACAACATTGTCCTCCAACCTACGCATTCTGATTATTTCCCTAAGTTTGGCCATATAGGCAACCGAATCGGAGTCTGTGCCTGGCGGACCAGTGATTAGCAGTTTTATTCTAGTCTCGCCAGATATATGCTCCAGCTCGTGAACCACATTAAGTGCAAGCTCGATGTTTTTTCTCGGTAACACTCTTACAGGCGTAACTATGATGAAATCGTTAAAAGAAAGCCCTAGATGTCGCATTAACTGTTTAGTGGTTTCATCTATTTTTAAATATCCTTCGACGCTAATACCGTTAGGAACCACTTTTGTGTCAATGATTTTGTAAGGTTCTTCGAGTTCTGCGAATTGTTTCGCCCTGAAAGTTGTGGGTGTTACGAAAGTTATCTCTCCATTTTTGTGGTGAAGCAGTGTCACAGGAAACTTGTCAAGATAGTTCTGCCATCCCTCTCTTACAATAATTGTGTCGTGCAACCAGAAGATGAAACGGTTTTCCAACTCGTCTGCAAGTTCGTTGATTGCGGCGGTTGCAGCGAAGTTAAACGACATAGAAGGAATGTTATGTATAATACAGCAGTCTAGATTCGAAAATATTTTTTTCAACTCTTTTTTTATGTCATTTTTGAGTTTTTCAAATTCTTCGGTTTTCTCGTGTTTCTCAAGAATTTTCTTCTGCACGTCTTGAACTCGAGGGTTTTCTGGCGAAAGAAGCGGAACCTCGTGTTCTTCAAGATTTTCATAATCCAATCCGCCGCCTTGCCCAAATATCAAATGAACATTATAACCCTGTTTAGTTAGGATTTTCGAATGATAATCGATTACCACCTCTACTCCTGCAATCTTTCCAGGTGGCGCAGTATAATGTACGATTCCAATTTTAGACACTCAAATGTCTCCTTAATCTTTAGGCTAGGGTTAGCATTGGGTATATAGTAATCATGCTAAAAAATATTTATTTTATTATGTGTGGATTCATACTGTGATTATTCATTGGAAGATGTTTTGTTATGAAAAAAGATGATAACTCAGCCTTATCACCTCAAACTCGGGAGCAACTAAGAAAGGTCAAGACAGCCGATCTACTAGTCGGAATCTCATCATATAACAATGCTCACACTATTAACTATGTTGTGTATCAAGCTGCCCAAGGCCTTGACACCTATTTTCCAAATATGGAATCTGCGATTTTTGTTTCCGACGGCAATTCAACTGATGGAACCTTAGCTGTGGTGAAAGCTATGCGTTTTCCTTTTCAAGTAAGCGTTATTCCAGCCATTTACCAAGGTGTCTCAGGGAAAGGCTCAGCTGTAAAAGCAGTTTTCGAAGCTGCTAAATTCCTTGATGCTAAAGCTGTAGCTCTCACAGATTCCGATTTGCGAAGTATAACTCCAGATTGGATTAAACTGCTGATCTCGCCAACACTGGTAAACACTGGACTCGTGACGCCTTTCTACGTTAGACACAAATATGATGGCACGATTACTAACTTTCTCTGCTATCCTGTTACTTCGGCTCTTTATGGCAAAAAGATAAGACAGCCTATAGGTGGAGATTTTGGACTTTCAAGAGAGCTTGTTGAAGAACTTTTAGAATCCCCATTATGGCAAACGCCTTATGTGCCACGCTTTGGTATAGACATATTTGAAACCCACACTGCTTTAGCCAAAAAATTCAACGTAAAACAAGCATTTCTCGGAACTAAAGTTCACGATGCCAAGGACCCATCTAAGCATTTGGCACCCATGTTTAGACAAGTAATGGGTTCAATGTTCACTTGCATCGCCCGCCATCAAAAAACTTGGAAAAAAATAAGCGGCTTCTCTGAAGCGGAAATTGTGGGTGAAGAAAAATATACCGGAGCACCAGAACCAATCGTAGTTGATCTTCAAAACCTCACTAAAACTTACAAGGAAGGCTTTGATCAAAATAAGCAAATCTATGAGACAATCTTGGAAAAACAACTGCTGGAAGAAGTCGAGAAACTAAGGAATAATTCAGAATTATCTTTTTCACCCGAAATCTGGGCGAAAACAGTGTATTCCTTTGTAGCGGGCTTCAAAAACAGAGAAATACTTGAAAAAGAAAGATTGCTTGATGCCTTACGCACGTTATGGATCGGAAAAGTCGCTGCTTTCGTAAATGAAACCTTAGAACTAGACACCGCAGAGACCGAGAAACTTTTAGACAAAGAAGTTGAAGCTTTTAGGAGATTGAAGCCTTTTCTACTAGACCTTTTCTAAGAGCTAAGACATCTATGATTTAGCGAGCCATCCAAAGAACTTTGGGAACGCAATAGAAAAGATTCTCATCAACAAGAAGAAAATCAAGATCAACACCAATATCAGAACTATACCGCTTACCGCAGGATGGATGCCGATTAGAAACGGAGAATAAAGCCCATAGAGAATCAAAGAACAGATAGTGTATAACAAATATCGAAACAAGGTTGACGCGTTTTCTTGACTCAGCCCTTTTGACACGCCATATTTTCTCGCAGGAAAATAAGCTAAAGCATCAATTAGTTTCTTTGCACCTGGTAAAATTCGGGAAATCAAGAAGCTGAAAGCTAACAAGAAAAACAGAGAAACAAATGTCTTAATTTGCCAACTCAATGATTCAGCCAAGGGAATGAAAACCAAAACGCCGAAAAGCCATACTAGAAGAGCCACGATTAGACCATGCACTGTATTTTGTCCATATGATCTCAAATCGTTACTTGCCTGTTCAAACTCTCTATTCTCACTAGTCTTCATTTCGAAACCTCAATTTCTCAAGTTATGTACTAATCAACAAAAAAGGGGGAAACACTTTGAGATCCAGAGTATTGTGCTATTCTTTGCTCAATTTTTCGATTTCGTTGGCCATTTTCCCGGTGTATTTGCCGATTTCTGCTGCAATGGCTTTGGCGCTACGCCAAAGTGCAAAGATCGACCATACCGCAATTAGGATTAGCAGTATCGCAGGTATTGCAGTGTGGATTTGTGCCAGATAGTTGGCGAACAGTAGATAGGCAAGAACAACTATGAACACGTATAGTATTCCGTCTAAAGCTATTCGATAGTGATTATATGATTCCATACTGACTTCGCCGCTTGCTTTCCCGAATTGGTAAGCTAAAACTCCAGCTACGCCGCTTGTTAGTTTGCGTACATCAACAAATACGCTAAAGATGATCAAGGCCATCGCGATTACGAAGATAAAACTTACGATGCCGGCCAGTGGATATTTGTCAAGAAATGTCCATTGAATTTCTCCAGCGATGGGTATGAATACCAGTGTTCCGAAAAGCCAGATCAGTATTGCAGCTCCTATAGAAAGTACTACTCGTGCGCCGACTTGTCTTACGGCCTTCGCTGATTCGAGGTACATTTTGGCGCCGAAGGAGTTAATCTTCTCCTTTTCTGGACCCCGTGCTTCTGTTTTAGGTTCATCTCTTTTTGCACTCATGTATTAACCACCATATTTAGTCAATAATACGAGGCTTGGTATAAAAGTATTTTCCCCAATATAACTGATAAGATTTATATAACCAGTTAGAATAGCCATACACACTGCGGTGATGACCATCCAAACCGTAAAAATAATTCGAGACCCCAAAACAATCGAAGTGTTGGCGGATCCTGTTAGGAAAGAAATAGTTAGACTAATCGCTATACGTCCAATGACCGAAACACAATTGGCCAAAAAACTCGTGTTAACAAAACCTTCAGTTAACCATCACCTAAAGATACTGCGAAACACAAAGCTAATCAAAATAGAAAAGACAGAAGTTGGAACCTATGGCATTCTTGAAAAATACTACAAACCTACAGCATGTTTATTCATTGAAGATTGGGAAAAAATTCCTCCAAAAATGAAAAAACACTTCCTTCAGAACCAAATGGAACGTCTTAGAGGCATAATTGCCGGAATGCAGCTTGTGAAAAAAAAGATAGTTGGACAAGTTGAGTTGACGTCAGAGGCGTTCGAACAACTCGCACAAGAAATGGCAAAGAAAACTATAGTCGTAGCAAAAAGATACGCAAAGCAAGAATTAGGTGAAAACCAAGAAAATCTAAACATAAAAATCCTTACCGAAACTCTAAAGGAGCTCTCCGAGGAAGAGAAATGGCAGAACATTTTAACTTATTGAGCGGTGTTATACGCAAACGGTTAGAAAGTGGTTCATATGGCTAAATTGTTTCATCAAGAGCCGCGAAAAGTTTACGCATTTTCTTAAAAGTCTCCAGATATTCTAAACCTCGTTTTGTAATCTTGTAAAGTTTAGCATCTTCGACATTCTCTTCTTTGACAAAGCCTCTAGATGAAAGGAAATTCAACGATTCCTTAGCTCTGTCCACTGGCAAATTTGCTCCATAAGAGGCTCTGGTTAGCCGGCAACTGCCTCTTCTAGCAACGATGTCTAATAAATCTGCATATATTTCATATCTTGTTCGCCGCTTGATCAAAAACTCCACTTTCCATCAAGTTTTTAACTCCCAACCACTGCACTGCAACAAACCCGATAAAGAATCGCAACCACACGGTTAAAATTCTTGTGAGAATTGTGGCAGCTGCACTGACGTCTGCAGGTATAGCAAAGAGGATGAACAAAGTTGTCATGATGATGTCGGGCAGCCCTACTTCTCCAGGAACCCCCAAGGGTATTGATTGTACTGAAATTATAAGGGTGTGAACTATTGTAAGCTTCAACAAAAGAATTGGTATATTCGGCTCTAAGTAGCCTATGGAAACAAAAACTGCAAAAACGATTGTGACGCTAGACAACCATGATAAAACCGAAAAGGTTGCTGGTAGGATTAATGTAGTTGGTTTTGAACCAAAGGTCTTTAATGACTTGTAAAAGGCTCTAACTGCTTTAATTATCTTGGTTTGGAAATGTTCTACTTGAAAACGCCCTCTTGAAACACGCTCCACGAAATGCATTACAGCGTTTACTAATCGTTCTGTCCATTCTTCTTTAATACAGATTATCACCAGAAATGCAAAAGCAATTGCACTCGCAACGATTATGGTTAGAAAGATTTGGAGTACGAAACCTGACACTGGATATTTGAGAGCCAATAATGTAACGAAGCCTACGAAGAGAGCAACGATAGTTGTAGCGGTGCCTAACATTCGTTGCCCTACAAGAGAAGCAACTACTTTTCCAGTGTTAACGTTCGGTTCTTTGGCCATGAGATAAGTTCTGGCTACCTCTCCACTAACTGATTCGGCGGGGATGAGGAGGTCCGCAAAGATGCTGATCCACACATATGCAAAGGCCTTTTTCAGCGAGATTTTTACCGATAGAGGAAATAAAAGATGTTGCCAAGCTAAGGTGAAAAGAAGAACCTCCAAGATAACCATAAATGTGGCTAGAGCATAAATTAACATGTTTGCGTTTTGAATTTTTTCCATCATTTCATGGATGTTAACAAACAGGAACAGATAAAGAAGAAAAACTAAAATGCCAACTACGAAAAAAGGAATGGTTCTTAGCAATAATCTACGTCTGCTAGTCATTCGGCGAAACATCCAACATCAAGAACAAAAGCAAAAATGGGGCCTGCCTTATATTATATTTGCTAAAGCTTTCGCTATTTTTCCATAGTTGCCTTCAAAACTGGACTCTATCTCTTCCAAGCTTTCTATCTAAACATGCTTTCACAAAACCGTAATATTCTGGATCAGGTCTAGTAGGGCGGCTTTTGAATTCTCCATGGAACTGCGAAGCGAAGAAGAAAAATTTGGCTGGTAGTTCTAAGATTTCCATTCTTTTACCGTCGACGCTTCTACCTGAAAATATCAAGCCATGTTTCTCCAGCGTAGGTCTGTGGTTAGGATTGACTTCATATCGATGGCGGTGGCGCTCATGAATCTCCTCGGATTGATATAAAGAATAAGCTAAGGTTCCTTCGCTAATTACTATTTTGTGGGCGCCGAGCCGCATTGTAGCTCCTTTCATCTCCACTCCATGCTGTTCAGGCATGAGATCAATGACAGGAAAAGACGTAGACGGATTAATCTCAGTGCTGTTGGCGTCCGCTAGTCCACATACATGTCTAGCAAACTCCACTACTGCCAGTTGAAAGCCGTAACATATCCCTAGAAAGGGCATGTCGTTTTCTCTTGCAAACTGGATGGCAGCGATCTTACCCTCTGTGCCTCTTGGACCGAACCCGTAAGGGACAAATAGACCATCATAATTTTTTAGTGTTCCCAGCTTCTCAGGACACTTTTCGAATCTCTCTGCCTCTAGATAGTCCACAAGAACTTTGGTTTGACATTCTGCGCCTGCATGTCTAAATGCCTCATTCATGCTCACGTAACTGTCTGTTAAACCCGCGTATTTGCCAACCAACACAACTTTGACTTCATAACGTGGATTTAAGACAGCGTCAACAAATCTTTTCCACCTGTTCTTTTCAGGTTTTTGCGCTGTGATGCAGAGCCGGTTCTGCACAAAATCTCCCATACCCTGCGCATCCAATTTCAAAGGAACCTCGTAAACAGATTGAACATTGAAGGAGCAGAAAACAGCGTTTTCAGGTATCGTTCCAAACAGAGCGATTTTCCGCCGTGTTTCAACATCAATCATCTTTTTCGACCGGGCCACTATCATGTCTGGTTGTATGCCGATGCGGCGAAGTTCATTTACACTGTGCTGTAGCGGTTTTGTTTTCATCTCGCCTGTAACGTCGAGTAGTGGAACCAACGCCACGTGAATGTATAGAGTGTTTTCATAGCCCTCTTCAAGGCGCATCTGTCTTATGGCTTCAAGAAAAGGTAAGCCTTCTATGTCGCCCACAGTGCCCCCACATTCTGTCAACACCGCGTCTACTGCGGTTTTTTTTGCTACATTTCGTATTCGACGTTTAATCTCGTCTGTAACGTGGGGTACGATCTGGACGCACCGACCAAGGTAGTCTCCTCTCCGCTCTTTTTCGATAACAGTTTTGTAAACCATACCTGTCGTAATGTTGTTTTCTATGTTTAGGTTTAAGTCTAGAAATCTTTCATACCAACCCAAGTCAAGATCGGTTTCTCCTCCATCATCTGTAACGTAGACTTCACCATGCATATAGGGATTCATGGTGCCTGCGTCAACGTTCACGTATGGATCAACTTTAATGGCGGTAACTTTGACACCTCTGGTTTGAAGCATCTTGCCTACCGAGGACGTGATGATGCCTTTACCTACGGAAGAGAGCACGCCGCCAGTAATGAAAATGTATTTCGCCATATATTACTGCCTCACAATAACAAGAGCATACACAGGAATAGACATTTAAACTCTTTGCGCTACCAATAATTGGTTATGGAATTATGGCAATTTTTACGTCAGATTTTGAGTTGGCTAGAGTTTCAAACGCTTCATGTATCTTTTCCAATGGCATTTGCTTGGTTACAAGCGGTTTTACATTCAACGTTCCAGACGATATAAAGTTTAACGCTTTCTTAAAATGTGTAGGAGTTGCGTGAAAAGCTCCCTTCAAGGTTACTTCACCATAATGCAACAGTTCTGTGCTCACTTTAATCTCAGTCCTAGGTGGGCAACCGCCAAATTCAAGCACGGTACCACCTTTACACACCATTTTTAAAGCTTGCTCCCACGTGGCAGGTGAACCTATAGCCTCGATTACAACATCTGCACCGTAGCCCTTTGTCAGCTGGTGGACTCGTTCCACCACGTTTTCGGTTTCGGCATTTATTGTTTCATCAGCCCCAAGCTTTTCGGCAAACTCAAGCCTTTCGCTGATTAGATCACTTATAATAACCCTCTCTGCCCCAAGTTTCTTGGCAACAAGCATGTGGAGAAGACCAATAGGTCCTGCGCCGATTATTGCTACCGAGTCGCTGAGCTTTATGCCTGCTTCTTCGGCACCATGAAGAACGCAAGCTAGTGGTTCAACTATAGCCGCTTCTTCATAAGAGACGTGAAATGGAATTTCTTGGGTGTTTACTAAGACCATGCGCTCTGGGATTCGAATGTACTCGGCATAGGCTCCCCACAACCAAAGCATATCCTCGCACAAGTTGTATTTTCCTTTCTGGCACATTTTGCACCTGAGACAAGGGGCACTGTTTCCTGCACGAACTCGCATACCTTTCTTGGGCCACGTGACATTTTCACCAACTTCAGCAACCTTCCCGCTCCATTCATGCCCAAAAACGGTTGGCAGTTTAATAACTTTCTCTACATAGCCTCGTTGATAAATTTTCAAATCTGTACCACAAGTTGTGGCTGCTTTGATGCTGACTAGAACTTCTCCACTGGCTATGTGTGGCCTTTCAACTTCCTGAATCCTAAGGTCCATTACGCCATAAAGCATAGCGGCTTTCATTGTCTCACCGCTCATTCAGTACCACCACTTTAATGCACTCTTTGCTTCTAGTTGCCACTTGAAAAGCATCTGAGATTTTGCTTAAGGGGAATCTGTGGGTTATCAGTTTTTTTGTGTCAATTCTTCTAGCTTGGAGGAGTTCGAGAGCGGTTTGGGTTTCTATATGTGATGTAGAATAAGAGGGCACCAATTTGATCTCTGAGAAAAACAGTTTGTTAGGGCTTAACCGCATAAAATCTTCGGCTTGTGTAGGGGCAAAAATGCATAAAGTGCCTCCTTTGCGGCACAGTTCTAGTCCAGCGAGATACGCGTTGACGTTGGGCGCAGTGACGATTACTATATCTGCGCCCCGTCCGTCGGTTGCTTTCTTTACCAAGTCGATAAGGCTTTCGCTCTCTGGGTTGATGGTCAAATCTGCGCCTAAACTTTTGGCTGTCTTCAATCTATAATCTACAAAATCTGTCACTATAATTTGGCTGGCACCAAAAATTCGCAAGAGATTTGTGAAGGTTATTCCCGAAGGCCCAGCGCCCACAACCACAGCCGAGTCTGACGTCTTGATGTTACATTTGTCCAACGCTCGTATACAACATCCAATTGGTTCAATGAGGGTTGCTTCTTCAAAAGAAAGTTCATGGGGGATTTTCAGGGTGTCTATTTGAAGGTTCAACGCTGGAACTTTGAAGTATTCGGCGAAGCCACCTGGTTCTAAACGAGTTTTGCCAAATTGCTCGCATAATGTATACGCTCCATGCCTGCAGTAGTGGCATGTTAAGCATGGAACGTGATGGTGGGCGAAAACTCTGTCGCCCTCTTCAAATTTCTTTACCTTGCTTCCGGCTTTAACGACAGTTCCAGAGGGTTCATGTCCAAGTACAAGAGGGACCCGTGTTTTTAGGTACCATTCCATTAGATCTGAGCCGCAGACGCCGCAGGCTTTCATCTCAACTAGAATTTCACTTGTCCCGATTTTGGGCAGGGGCATATCTTCGATTATTATGTTGTCCTGGCTGTAGTATACGGCAGCTTTCATGGGATAGCCACTGAGATTTCAGAAAGATTAATGTACACTTAAGATTTTCCAAATTGGCGGAAAGGGTTGCGGCACATCTTTGTATCGGGAATCTTGTTGGGAGTTAAACCTTGAAAAACAAAGCCGTTTTCACCATCGCTTTTCTGGCAAAATGACTTCTATTAGCAGTTCCGAGTGTCTAGTTTTTTATGCACGTTATCCGATGTTTATTCTTCTTCGATCTTCTTTTTTATTTCTCTCAAGAATGCTGCGGCCGGTGCACCGTCTATTATTCTGTGGTCGTAGGCAAGTATAAGCGTCATAATCGGCTTGACTGAGATTTTTCCCTCTTCAACTACTGGTTTATCTACTATACGCCCAGCTGCCAAGATAGCGGCTTCAGGAGGGTTTATTATAGGGAGGAACATGTCCACGTTATACATGCCGAGATTTGTCACAGTAAAAGTTCCGCCTGTTAATTGTTCCTTTGACAGACTGCCTTCTCTTGCTTTTTTCACCAACTCTTCCAATTCGAAAGAGATTTCTTCAAGCTGCTTCATGTCTGCTTTTGCGAGTACAGGAACGACTAATCCCTTTTCAGTGGAAACTGCCACGCCTATGTTAATATCTTCATAAACCCGAATTTTTCCATCTATCATCGTAGAGTTTACCGGTGGATGTTCACGTAGAGCTTTTGCCGCTGCATACAGTAGCATTGCTGTGTAAGAACTCTTGGTTTTTTCTCGCTGTACTAAGGCGTTCGCCATGTTAACGTCCATAACAATGAAGCTATGGGGCGCTGTTTGAAAACTGTGGGCCACGCGTTCCGCGGTAGTTTTCCGAATACCTGTTAATGGGATTTCTTCTCTTACGCGCGGAGTTAGTCCTTTTGTCTCTTCAATAAAATGTTTAACGTCGCCTTCGGCGATTCTGCCTTCTGGACCGGTGCCTGGCACTTGTGCCAAATCGATGTTGTGTTCCTTTGCTAATCTTTTTGCCGCGGGAGAAGCCGAAACCCGTTCTGTACGAAGGGTTGGCTTTTCGGCGGTTTTTGTCACGGTTTCTTCTGGAAGCTTGGCTGCTGGAAATTCTGCTTCGACCTCTCTTTCGGGCAATTCTTCGTTGGGTGCGGCTATGAACGCTAGTACTGTGCCTACGGGGAGGTCTACGCCTTCCTCTGCTGAAATCTTGCGAAGTATCCCGCTTGCAGGCGCTTCAACGTCGTATGTGACTTTTTCGGAAAGCACTTCAACAACTGGTTCGCCTTTTTCAACTTTCTCACCTTCTTTCTTATGCCATTGGATTACGCTGCCGGTTTTCATTGTTAAGCTGAGCCGGGGCATGAGTATTTTTGTTGCCAAAATTATACCTCTCTTAAACGATTTTTTTTACCGCTTTTATTATGCTATCCTCATCGGGTATGACGTATTTTTCTAGCGGTGGACTGAAGGGAATCGGCGTGTCAGGTTCGGCCACTCGCTTTATCGGTGCGTCAAGATAGTCTATGGCTTCTTCAGATATTATGGCCGAGATTTCCGCGGTCACTCCAGCCGTTTTGCAGTCCTCGCTTACAACTATCAAGCGTCCTGTCTTCTTTACGGAGTCAATTATGGCTTTTTTATCTAGGGGAACAAGGGTTCGCGGATCAATTACTTCGATGCTGAACCCCTCTTTTTCAAGAGTTTTCGCTGCCTCCAAGGCTTTGTGAACCATAAACATTGTGGCGACTATTGTTGCGTCTTGACCTTCTCGTTTGACGTCGGCAACGCCAAAGGGGACAGTGTAGTCTTTTTCAGGTACTTGGCCTTCGATTGGGTAGAGAAGTTTGTGCTCACAAAACATCACAGGGTTGTTGTTTCTTATAGATGTTTTTAACAGTCCTTTTGCGTCGTAAGGCGTGGAAGGAACCGCAACCATAAGCCCAGGTACGTGCATAAACCATGCTTCAAGACATTGAGAGTGGTGGGCAGCTATGTTGACGCCTCCGCCGAAAGGGGTTCTGATGACGAGGGGCACCTTTGCTTGTCCGCCGAACATGTAACAGATTTTAGCTGCTTGGTTAGCGATCTGATCCATGGCAAGGGTCGTCAAGTCGCCGAACATTATTTCTGCAACTGGCCGCATACCGGTTATGGCGGCTCCTACCGCGGTGCCTATTATAGCTGACTCGCTGATGGGTGTATCTCTGACCCGTTCGTCTCCGAACTCTTTGGCCAATCCTTTAGTGATTTTGAAAGCTCCTTCCCAGAAGCGTCCTATATCTTCGCCCAAAAGAAACACAGTTTCGTCTCTCTGCATTTCTTCCAAGAGTGCCTCGCGAAGCGCGTCTCTGTAAGATATTTCGCGCATTTTCTTCCATCTCTTATGCGTAGATATCTTCCAAGGCTTCTTCAGGTTCTGGGTAGGGACTGTCAATAGCGAATTTTACGGCTGCTTCCACGGCGTCAGCCACTTCTTTTTTTATCTGAGTAAATTCTGTTTCAGAAACATACCCATTGTCTAAAAGGTGTTTTCCCAATCTGAGAAGTGGGTCTTTCTCCAGCCATTCTTCCACTTCTTCTTCTGGTCTGTAAGTTGCTGGATCCCATCGAGAGTGCCCCCTGCGTCTGTATGTTTTGCATTCGATTAATGTGGGGCCTTCTCCGTTTCTGGCCCGTTTTACGGCTTTTTGTGCCGCTTCGTAAACTGCTAATACGTTGTTTCCATCTACTGTGATGCCGGGGATTCCATAGGCTGTGGCTCTCTCTGCAATGTTTCTTATGAGCATGACTTGGGTTTGGCGAGTGCCCATGGCATAAAGGTTGTTTTCGCATACGAATAGTACTGGAAGATTCCAAATGGCTGCCATGTTGATTCCTTCATGAAATGTTCCTTGGTTTGAAGCACCGTCGCCGAAGAAACAGGCCGTCACTTGGTCTGTGCCCCTTAGTTTTATGGAGAGGCCTGCTCCCGTGGCGATTGGAATTCCTCCGCCTACTACTGCTGTTGCTCCTAACATGCCCACTTTGAAATCTGCGATGTGCATAGACCCCCCTTTTCCCTTGCAGTATCCGGTTTTCTTGCCCAAAATCTCAGCCATGGTTCTATCCAACCTGGCGCCTTTTGCAATGCAGTGTCCATGGCCGCGATGGGTGCTTACAATGTAATCGTCTTTCCGTAAGTTTGCGCATACACCGACGGCTACTGCCTCTTCTCCAGCGTATAAATGAATTGTGCCAGGCACGATGTTCTGGCCATACAGCTCAAAAACTTTTTCTTCAAAAAGCCTGATTTCGAGCATTTTCTGGTACATTTCAACCATTTTATTTTTTTCCAAAGTTCATGGTCTCCTTACAGTTTCTTTAGAAGAACTACTATCTTGCATATAAAAACTCTAAATGGGAAAAGAGACTGGTTAGTATGAACGGTGATGGGGCCTCACGAGTTCTTCAAGTATTCCAAGCATGTTGGGCATTTGGGTCACTATGTCGGTAAATGTGAGCATTCCTACAAGGTTTTCGTTGTCCATAACTAGAAGGCGTTTAATCCTCTTGTTGGCCATAATTTTTGCTGCTTCGTCGATGCTGGAAGTTTCGTTAATAGTTGTCACTGGGCTGCTCATAACCTCTCTTGCACGCAAAATCTCGGGAGCCAAACACGGCTCTACGATTCTCCGAAGAATGTCGCTTTTGGTGATTATACCCACCGGACGGTTGCTTTGAACGACGACGATTGATCCTATGTCGAACTTGTTCATGGTAGCAACCACCTCTTTAACAAGAGTATCGGGTCTAACCACCTTCACGTCTTTTGACATAACATCTCTAACAAGAACTATTCCAGCCACTGCATATCTCTCCGAACGCCTATATACCAATAACTTAGCCAGTTCCTTAAGTGTCTTTACATCAAATCTGCTCGCTAAGCATCTTCGTCAGCCAGACGGTACGTTTGATATTCCATCAGTTCTTCAGCGGTTATGGAGCCAAACTCTTTTTGAATTATCATGATTGCTGCTTGAGGCGATATGATTCCTTTCTCGGTGATTATCAAGTCAACATATTCCGGGGGAGTAACATCGAAAGAGGGATTACGCACCGTGACATTTGACATCTTCTCCAATTCCTTTGCCGATATGATTTCTGAGGAGCTACGTTCCTCTATTTTCACAAGCTGCCCCAGCATAGTCTCTGGACTAAACTTGTAGGTTTCTGCGGCTACGGAGAATAGCACTCTAGACTCATTCGCGGCTAAAGCAACCATGGAAGTACCTATTTTGTTTATTACAGCACCATTAGCAGCCACAGCGTCTGCGCCCACAATAGCTTTATCCATCTTCGCCATGAAAAAACGAGTAGCCCCATCAACAATCAGCGAAGTAGGTATACCTATCTCATTTAACGCTCGAGCGGTGATCCTCCCTTGAAAGCGAGGTCTAGTTTCACACACAAACACTTGAAAACTCTTGCCTAGATCAAACGCAGTTTTAAGCACTGCCATAACCGCCGCGCTGTTGCAGTGAGTCATTATAAGATCGCCGTCTTCTAGCCGCCTAGCTCCAATTTCGCCGATACGTTCCACCGCTTTCGCAGAGTTTTGGATAAACTCAGTCGCAGTGTCTACTGTAAGCTGGCGCAAATCCTCCAACTCCATATTTCTCTTTTGAGCTTCTCTGACTCTGAACATAACGTAGCGTATGCTGTTCGGCAATGATACTGCCGTCGGACGCGTGCCCAAGAGGAGCCTTGCCGAAGCCTCAAGCTCTTTAACCAAAATTGGAGCTTCGCTAGCTTTAGATTGTTGAGCGGTTATGCGAAGCGCTTCAGCGGCTGCTCTGGCAATTTTCCCTGCGCCGCGCAGCTTCATTCTCTTTATGTCGTGAGCAATTTCCTTGACTTGCTTGTTAGACTTGCCCATTTTTTCTCAAAACTATCTTCACTTGCTTCAGAAAAAAGCTTTGCTACATATTCAATAATGTTCTTGGCAACTAAGATGACCTGTCTGCCACATTACCTTTGCAGCTCTTTTCATCGCAGAAACCACAAAAGACGACACAATTAAGGCTTTTTCCGCCGAAGAAATCTTAAAATGAGGTCTTGTATGCTTATTCGATGCGTAAGATTTATAATGACTTAACAAAGATAACTAAAGCTTTGTGAATCTAAAATGAACACAGAAGAAATAGCACGTTGGGCATACGTACTCTTTGTCGCCATAGCCATCATAGCAGGACTAGCAGTCGGCTACATGGCCTTTGACAACCCTCTGGGCTTTAACGACCCTGGCATTGCAGACACTCATGGCTGGGTCATTCTAATCATGCTAATCTTGGGAATCATTATTGGTTTGACAAGCATCACAGCTAAAGAGATGAAACCGTTCCTCATAGCAACAATCGCGCTAATAGTGGCATCTTCTGCGGATGTATGGTATCCGTTGCTGAAAATCGAAATGCTTAGCCTTCTCTATTACTGGGCCACTGCAATAACAGGCTACATTGTAGCGTTCGCAGCTCCAGCTGCTGTCATCATCGGCATTAAATCGGTCATTGCAATCGCAAAAGAACCCCAGTAGGCTCCACTATCTCAATTTTCTCTCCTTTTTTTTGTTTTAAAGTTCTCGTTGTATATCATTTCTTTAGAATGTTACGCAGAAGATCTATTTGCAATGTTACCAAAGCTTAAATCGACGTTGCTTGCACTACTCGAATCCTCGGTTT
This sequence comes from Bathyarchaeia archaeon, assembly GCA_046538175.1. GTDB lineage: Archaea > Thermoproteota > Bathyarchaeia > Bathyarchaeales > SOJC01 > JBKHJI01. The sequence goes on from JBKHJI010000011.1 coordinate 24,807, forward strand.
ATTTTTCGTTCATCATTTTGAAGATCACAATGTGGATTGAGACTCACTAAGGGTTTTAAGACGGTGCTTGCTTGTTAAGTGTTGAAAATGTTGCTTTCCTCAAAGATTTTTGCGGTCTTGATTTCGTTGGTTTTTATAGGCAATTTGCTTGTGGTGGTGGTCTGCGATAGGCAACAAGAGGCTTTGAAGTACACATTGAGAGATCCTTATGTGGCTAGACTAGTGCATAAAGTTGAAATTTACAATGATGGTCATTCGAAAACGTCTACTAACCTGCTTGTTCCTTTGATCAGCAATGACACTGCAAGGCATTATTCTTACATCTACTCGATTTCTCCAACTCCAGACGATATTCTAACAGATGAATTCGGTAATCACTATGCACAGTGGAAGACCCAAATTTCGAGAGGAGAATCCTTCCGCGCAAGCATCAGCTACATCATCCTCTCGTTCGCCATAACTTTTTCAGTCGATACAAACCTTACTCATAGTTATAATGAGTCCAGTATTGTTCATGTTTATACACAGCCTGAAAAATACGTCGAGTCAGATGCTCCCCAAATTATTGCCACGGCTCAGAACATCGTCGAAGGCGAAACTAACCCCCAAGAAAAGGCTCTAAGAATCTATGATTACGTGGTGAACACGTTGACTTATATTCCACAGCCAAAGGAACAGGGAGCGCTTTGGGCGTTGGAAAACAAGGCAGGTGACTGTTCTGAATTTTCTTATCTTTTCGTGGCACTTTGCAGGGCCGTAGGCATTCCTGCTAGAGTCAAAGCCGGATTTGCCTTTCAATCAGAATCGGCGTTCCTATCAGAGGGGCATATGTGGGCGGAATATTATCTGGAGAATTACGGGTGGATTCCCATGGATGGAAGCTGGCGATTGTTTGCTTCGCTTACCAATCTTCACTTCAGCGCTCTTCAAAGCATCCCTCAACTCACCTCGTATTCCAGTTATCTCTTCAATTTCACAGGGACTTCCCGCCCACAACACTCGCAGACAATAGCTCTGCAAAAAGCCAATACAAACGATTTAGGCGATCCCTTTGCCCGAACACTTTATGCTCTTATCTTAGAAAATGGCAAAGTGGAAAATAAACTATCCTTGTCTAAAATACTAGGCGCTTCATTCTTCTTCCCCGCCGAGGTCGACAAAGTTATCAAAGCTCTCGAAGAGGCAGATTTGTCCCTGCAAAAAACCATGCAAGGCTGGGAGAGCTCTGGAGATACAAGCCACGAAATCACAAGTACCGCAGAGATGAGAACTGAAACTGTCGCTAAGCTTGTGGAAAATCTTATTCTAAAAACGTTATTCGTAGACACGGCGGCTTTCATCATCGTCGTCGCCATACTCGCCGCTCTGCTAGCAAAGAGAAAGAGAGAACAGCCACCGTATGTCGTTTACGATACAACAATAGACTCTTAGCCGATTCCTTTCAAACCTGTAAACACTGAAATCTAGAGTATCTAGCTGCCAATCATTCTGTAGAATTGTCAAAATGAGAGTTTGATTCGATATGACAAAAGCTACTGGAATTATGATTGCAGAAAACCGAGGCTCCTCAAATATATTACAGAAATTCAGGCAATACCTTGTTCAAGTTCACGCAGACGCTTCGCATGTTCAGCTTGCATCTTATACCAATCACACATTTGCCTCGCCTCTTCAAAGCTGACGTAGTATCTTTTTTGGTCGTGTACGCCACCGACCACTCCATCCACATGCCATTCTCCACCTAAACCGATCTTGCCGCTCTCGACACCGCGGGAGACTCGTAACACGAGAGCGTCGCTTCTCTCTCGTTTAGTAGCTGGATGATAGTAATCAACGATTTTTTGGCCAATTTGGACACCGTTATGCAAAATTGGAACAACTTCGAAGCTACCGGGCTTGGGCATCTTAACTCTGTAAGAAGTTTCGCGGCGACATCCGATACAGTGGAAACGGACAACCTTGTGTTTCTTGTCATAGCGAAGTTCAAAATTGTCACTGCGGCACTTCGGACACCCAGTTGCAGCAATGGTTTGGAGGGCAATGTTATTGGTGCTAGCCCATTTCAAATACTGCGCGTCGGGTGAAAATTGGTTTTCTAAATCTTTGAAGGAAAACCATTTGTGTTTGCGCGGTCGTCCTCGTCGTGTCATTGTTCCTCAAAATATAATTGTCTATTCTTGCTTTTCTCATTTTCTCTAAAAAAGGCAAAACTCGGCACAAAAGTCATGTTTATCCTCTTGTGGTCGTATCCCTCTGTAATTGCCCATACAGGGGGCTATAATGTGAAAAATGAAAAGATTAGCCTTGATCCTGCGATGAGGGCAATTAGGGAGAGCGATTTGCTTAGCATTTTTCCTTTTACGCGTTTAGCAAGTGAGCAGCCTACTTGGGCGCCGATAACTGTGCCGATTGTTATTGGAATTGCATATTCGATTAGGATGTTGTTTAAGAGCCCATGGGCTATTACTCCAGCGCCGTTGGTAACGGCCATGGCGAACTCTGCGCTTGCTACTGCGATGTGGGGAGGGACGCCGAGGAGAATCATTGTGGAAACGTCGGTTATTCCGCCTCCCAATCCAGCCAAACCTGCTGTGAGGCCTCCCAAAAAACTGCTAGCTAACGCTATGGGAGGGTTACGAAGAGTATATCGGAAGGTATGGCCTTCAGCGTCGACACTATTTCTTTTCCACGCAATGTTTGGATTAGTTGTCGCCGGGTTTTTTCCCGGAGGCGATTTTTTTCTATTCCTTATCAGAAGCAAAGAAATGAAAATTATAAAGACACCGCAGATACCTGTTAAAACCTCTTGAGGCAGAAGTGTGGTTACGTAAGCGCCTATAGCAATGCCCGGAACGTCGAGTATGTCATAAAACAGACCTAGTTTATAGTCAACTCGCCCCTGCTTAATATATCCAAGAGTGGAGGAAAACGTCGTACCACAGATGGCCACTAAGCTGATCGCAATAGCGTTTTTAGCGGGTAATTGAAAAACCATTATCAAAACGGGCACTATGATAAAGCCTCCTCCCAAGCCAACCATGGATGAAGGCACACCAACTACAAAGCCGATTATTAAGACTAAAAGAACCCCAACAATATTCATCGCAATCCCGTGGTAGAAAACAGCCACTTGATTTAAATTTTTCCTGACCCTGTCTCAAATCTTTAGAAACGTGGGGAGAACAAGTTTTATCTTGGCTTAAATTCTCGACGTTGCGCAAGGATGCGAAATTAACTTAAGAGATTTGCACGGCAATGAGCACTAAGATTCTTCATTCACGTATTCTTCCAAGTTTAGCTTTACGAGGCTTTCCTAAAACCAAATCTTGTGCAAATTTAATGCGGGGGGTGGGATTTGAACCCACGAACCCCTGCGGGATAGCCGCCTCAGGGCTACGCCTTTGGCCATGCTTGGCAACCCCCGCAGATGTTTGCCGGTTCTATCTTCTGTTTTCGGTTGAAGTTAAATCTTGCTTAAGCCGCTAGAAAGGAGAATAAAGCCGATGTCGCTAGACGCGGAATTACTTAACAAGTCAAAGTCCAGCGTTGCGTGAGGTTTTAAAAAGTGTTTATCGTGGATAGTAGAATTGCCTAGATTTTCTTTTTTGCGGTTGCTATACGCGTGAACGAGCTATGACAGTACGAGAATGGTGGTTTTTTCTTTTTCATCTCTTTCAAAACCAGCTCAACAAGCCTTGGATTTTTCCAGTTATTTTTGCAATTTATCCAGCTTTTTTTGAGAGAAGAACGCCTCTTAATCTTATCACTCTTTTCTAAGCTTTTGAGAAAAACCTTTTGTGCAACAGTTATTTCATCTCCATCGCCAATTTTAAATCCATTTTTTTCAGTTGTTTCAACGATTATTTTTGCTATGTTGTTGCTAGAGTTTGTTAAGGGAAAACCTGCCAATGCAACCATTGCTAAGCTTTTTAAGCGTCTCGGCCCCGTTCTAGGTTGTTGGTTTTACTTCGTTAAATCTCTTGCTCATCCGTTCATTTATGTGGAAACTGTAAGCATAGATTCTAACGTTTTGTTTCAAATTCATAGCTCTTCGCCAGTATCGGTAAAAGATATGTGAGGCCAGCTGCAGAATTGTTGCGTAAATATAAAAAAACGCGTGTGCATTTTATAGTTTGAGAACAACAAAATAAAGGGGGAGCATTGATCTAGAGGATTTTTACATACATATTTATATGGGAAAGAAAAGTAACTGCTATTGAGGAGAAGGAGTTTGGGATTTACAGCGAACTTGAAGCAAATGGTTGCAATGATTTGGACTATAATCGCAATAGTAGTTTCCCTTATCGTCGTGCTGAGTTTAGGCTACTTTCCATATTTTGTTCTTGGATGGCAAACTGTAACTATATTGTTTTTTGCGGTTTTCTTGGTGATGACCCTTCCGATATATCTGCTTATTGCACTGTGGCATATACTAGCCGATGAGGCAGAAACTGAGTAGCATTGGGTAGCATTAGTCTATTTCAGTTGTTTTCAAAATGCAGGTTTCGTTCTGAATTGTTGATGAAAGTTTGAGCGGAAGATTTTCTTTGTGTAAAATGTCTTTTTGGTTTTTTGTGCAGATTGAGTTTATCAAGTGCGTGGATGGACTATGATGGCATAAGAGTGTTTTGGTCGTTTCTTTCTCCTTTTTCTGCGTTTCAAATAGCCATAGAAAATTATTAGCATAAGGAGGACTAGGCTTGCTGCTGCCAACGGCAGGATCAGCAAAGTTAGTAGGTCGTATATAGGGAACGATGCCTTGACAGTTATAGTTGCGTCTTCAAACTTGTTGTTTTCAGTGGTTATCTCGCCTTCGAGAACTGTAACGTTTGCCCACAGTCTGTAGATTCCAGGCTGTAAGTTGGTGGTGTTCCATCGATACGCGATTGTGCTATTTGTGTGGGCTGGTAAGGTTAGGGGCAGGGTTTGAATGAGAATTGCATCGTAAAAAAGTGTTAGATTAAAGCTTTCTTGTGAATCTCCCAAGTTGGCCACCACAGCTT
>JBKHJI010000066.1:0-7121 GCA_046538175.1 Bathyarchaeia archaeon
CTCCAGCATTTGCTTGTTCGGGTAAACAAATTTGAACCAAAAGTCAAAGAAATTGTCTTTTAAAACGTAGAGAGCTCCTTTGGCTTTTAATTTGCTCTTGTAACTCTGTGTTACTGGAATGAGTTTGTCTACTATGCCGAGCCTTTCAAGGATGAAAAGATACTTTGAAAGTAAACTCTTATCGAGCTGCGTCCTAGTATAGATTTCGTTAAATCTGGTAACACCGCCTGCGATCGCAGAGAGTATCGACATGTAATTTGAAGGATCCCTTAGCTCTTCTCTCAACAAAATTTCGATTTCTTCGTACAAAAATTCGCCCTTGCTTAACATCTTGTCCTTAATGTTTTTCCATATCTCTGTTGCCGGTGAGAATTTGACTAAATAGCCTGGAATAGTATCAAGACAAGAATAGACGAGAAGCAAATCCTCAAGTGTATACTTTGGGAAGAATTCTTTCAGATGCTTTATTTGTAGCTTGTTGAGTTGCCATTGTCCAGTTCTTCTTCCGTACAGAGGGCTTTTATAGCTTAAAGTATGTTTTTCCATCATACTTATCGATGAGCCTGAAAGAATCAACATGATTTTAGTTTTCCTCAGGGCATTATCCCACTTGTCTTGTAGTACAGAAATCACTTCAGGAAACTTCTCAATGATCAAAGGAAACTCGTCGAAAGCAACTACAAACCTTGCATTCTCTGCTTTTTTCGCCAGATAATCGAACACGTCATCCCAGTTTCTAAGGGGCGATTTTAACATGTCGAGGTCTTCAAAGAATTCGATTAAAGAATGATTAAGTCTTCGGATGGTGTCTTTTTTTGATTCAAGCCTTCCCAGAAAATACAGAATACGCTTGTTTTCGGCAAAGCGTAAAAGAAGCTCTGTTTTTCCAATTCTTCGTCTTCCGTAGAGTATGATGAGCTCTGCTTGGCCAGATTGATGTTTCTTCTCTAAGAATTGTATTTCGGATTCTCGGTCAATGAATTGCAACATAAGTATATACTCGTATTTCAACTATTTAAAATTAATATATTTCATATTATGAAGTTTTGATGGACATCGCCGCTCTGAAGCAACGCTGAGAACACGGCTACTTCTATTTAGGTGTTCTACGTCCAAGCAGTAGGAAACGTGTAAGGGACAGCCCTCCAAGGCAGAGTATTTTGGTATGTTCAGGTTCCAGTTGTAGTCTGATTTCCAGATTATGGCTTGTCATTATCTGGTTAGATTGTTGGGTGGCTCGCGTTTGGCTCAATGTTTTCTTTTGGTTCTTTTTATTTTGATGAGTAGGATGGTTAGGGTTGCTAGTGTAGCGACGTAAAGTGCTGTTGGCTCTGGTTTTGTATCAACTTCTATGGCGTATGAGTGTCCTCCAACTGGGGCCGATGCGACTGTGATTTTGGCGGTTTCGGATTGGGCGGTGTTGTTGTTGGCGTCTGTGACTTTCAGGTACACGGAGTATGTGCCGCTTGTTGTGGGTGTGAATGTCCAGTTGCTTGCTGTTGCGCCTGAAACTGGTGCATTATTCAAGTACCATTGGTAGCTGTATGGTGTGGTTCCTCCGCTGACTGATGACGTGAAAACTACTGATTGGCCCACGTATATTGAGGCTGAGAGGGGAGTTATGGAAATTGAAGGCGGAGGCAGGCTTGTGTAGTGGGCGGTGGCGGTATGAGGTGTGTTCATGTTCACGGTTGTTGGGTTGACCTCGGCGCCTTGGGAAGCGCCGTCGACCTCCCAGTGGCTAAATGTGTATCCTGTGACCGTTTGGGCTGTTAAGGTGACGTTTGTGGAAGCGTCGTACCACCAGCTGTTTGCGGGGCCTGCTTGGCCAGCGGGGTTTCTGGTTGGTTGAGGACTTAGGCCGGAGGGGTTAGTTTGCACGGTTAAGAGGTGTTGTGTCTTCCAGTTTGCTGTTGCGGTTTTAGGGTTGTTCATGGTTATTGGGTTGCTTTGAGCGTAGTTTGTTCCAGAAGCGTCGCCTCCCCAACTGGTAAATAGTCTGCGTGTTTTGTTGCCGTGGTCTACAACGCCCGTGTCTAGAGCGGCGTAAGCAGTGGTGTCGCTGTCGTACCAGTCTTCACCACTGGGTGTGCCGTAGGGAGAGGAAACCGTCAAGTAGTATTGCAGAGTGTAGTATGCTGTGGCTGTGTGGTTGGCATCCATCGTTACTGTGATGGGGTTGACGCCTGTTTCTTGAGGGGTTCCGTCGATGTCCCAGTGGCTAAACCTGTAGCGGACGCCGGTTGAAACGTTTACGTATTCTGGCGCGGTTAAATCCACATTTGTGCCTTGGTCATACCAGCCTTCGCCTGGAATCGTTGTGATGTGTTCTGGGTTTGTTTTGACTGTTAGATAATTTTTTGTCACGTGGGTCAATGTTACGTTTTCAATTTTTGTTTGATCTGTTAAAGGTAACGAAGCATCATCAACTAGCAGGCGAACGTGTTTTGAGGCTTGTGGAGTTGTCACTTCAACATAGTATGCCACTTCGAGATAGTCTGTTTGGTCGACAACTGTGTAGCCTGGCCAATCGTATGTTCCGGTTAATGTTTCCCAAGTGTTGACTAGGGTTATTGCTGGCGAGTTTGCGACGTTTGTTGCTATTGTGGTTCTGATGGTGTTGTCGCTTTTTCTGATTAGTATGTCAATGTCGCCGTGGGCTACGACAGAGGTTGCGCATTCGCTTTTCATGATTCGGTATGTGGCGGTCCAGGTTGAGGGTTGGATTGAGGCAGTTTCGTTTAGGGGGTAGATCCATCTTCCCATCAGTTTTCTGCCAGCCGTGTCGGCTGAAGCAGATAACACGGTTGCCGGTCCATCTGCCGAGTCTGGTTTATGCAGGTAATAATTGACGCCGTTTACGGTTGTTGTTTCCGAGTGGGCGTACAGAGTAATAGTAATAGTTGAAGGTTCGCCGTTAACGTTTAGGGTGAAGATTGACAGAATCAGCAGTGGAAGCATACAAGCTACTGATGAAATCAGGCGTAGCTTCAACCTGCCCTTCTCCCTATGCACATTAATATTTAGTGTTTGAGAGCCATTTAAGTCTTACTTGCCTTGGCCTTGGCGGTGGCTAATGGAATTTTGGTGGTTGACGGCGAAGGTTGGGTTCGATTATATTTGTTTTGTAGATCAACTTGACATTACAAGGAGCCTTCAGTGTTTTCTAACGTGGGTTAGGTTGGGATCATAAACCTGATTAGGATAACCGTAGAGTTTTAGCCGTTGCAAACAACTTTAGAATGGTGATGCTAGGCTAGGCTAGCAACTCAACTGCAGAAAACTTGACTGTGAGAAACTCTTGGGAAGGTATCTAAATGTGTGAAATGAAAACTATTGCAGTAGTGGAAAGCGTGGCATCTCATAATTTGAATTTGCATCAAATTGGGGTTTTGTGATAGCACAGCTCTCGGTTTCTTCAACGGTTTTAGATGGTCTGACTGTGAACTTTTTCGTAGTGCTCAAGTTTGCTCCTTCTAGGCGTTGCACATAAGTTTGGGGGGTTAAATTGTGTTAATGTTGTTCTTCTAATATGCTTGAGAGCAGGCTACACTGGTTGAAGTCTTTGGCGAATTTTTTTCTGGCGTGGGTGTTGATAGAGAACATGAAGCAAAAAGGACAAAAGTCGCATTTGGCGGCTTCGAGATCTTCGATGAACTTGGCTATTTTTCGGCTTTCTGCCAAGGGAAAACTAGAGCTTGGAGAGGAGCTTGCAAAGGTGCTGAAATAGCCTGCCATGGCAGAAAGAGTGAGTTCTTGAATATCTAGGTTAACGCCGCATTGCGTTGCATAGTCTAGTGCAACCTTTGGAACCAAGACTGTGAAGCGTACAAATTTTGTCTTTTTTTTGGTGGGTGTGTTCATATGACTTTACCATTACATTAGAATAGAGAGTACACACTGTTTAATCTTTTCTTATATTATTTTCTATAACTAAATTACTTAGGTGCGCTACTAAAAATAAAGTGAAACGTACAGGGTCAAATTTCAAAGTTCAGATTGTAGTGGCGCTGTCTCCAAATTCGTTTAGGTTCGCTTGGGTTTGCTTATCTCGGATAGCTAGGCATCTCTTTTTCGACGTGAACCTTGAGATTTAGAGACAAAGATAATGGTTCTGAGACAATTTATAGACAAAGCTGATTATAGTGATTTATAGTTTAGAAGAATTGGGATTCCTCTTAACTATGTGGCAGAGAAGGTGCTATTGGCTCTCTACATTCACTATGGATCTGATTTGCTTCAGTTGTTTGATCGTTTCATTTATACGTTTTTGAGTTTCTTCGGTGTTCAAAGCTTTTTCTAGCCAAGATTTTTGATTCTTTGGGTAGAATCCATGCTTCTCTAGAGAGCGCCGTACAGCGTCTTTAACGAATTCCGAACGGCTTGTAAAAGCGAATTCTTCACTGTCGATGAGCTCGTCGATTAACTTGGCTAACGCTGTAGGGATATGGATTGTTGTATATTTTGTTGCCTCATTCTTTACATTCACTTTGCGTCCTCGCCCGATGAGTTCCTTGCCTTATTGTGAAATCAAGTCATATTTAAAAAGATTGAGTTCATTCTCGATATATTGTTGAATTCAATGTGCATTTCAATTTTCTATTCATAGAATTTGAAAGAGGTTGATGAGCTTTTATGTGGGAAGGATTTTTGGTGCATTAAAAATTCAGAGCGAAGGTTTTTGTTGGGTGTAAGCTGGATGTTTGATTGGTTTGAGCAAGTTGAAAGAGTCGGAGAAAAAGAGATTGGAGAAAATCATGAGGGGAGACGCGTTACTCGACAAATCGCCCGAAGAGAAGGAACTCACCGGGCGAGTATGTAAAGGAGAAAAGAGATGCGCATCCGGTCCCCCTCATTTCTCCACTTTATTAACGTTCATTGAAAGGATATAAAATTATCTGTAGGTGATCCATGTAATGTATAAAATATCTGCCATTTTGGCAATATCCGTAGATGTAGTTGTAGTTGATTTGGAGGCTAACATTGGGGCGTTGCGGGTGCTTTGAGATGGAACCACTCGTAGGCATTGTTAATTTATTTAAATGCAGAATGGAGTGTTGTCTGCTGGTAATCTTGAGTACAAGAAAATGTAAATAAATAAGGTAAAAAGGAAAGTTTGCGTACTCAAAATTCCGAACAGGAGAGAGAGGGAAACTTGAGCACGAACTTTCTATTTTTTAATATTGTTAAAGGGCTATAAAAAATGCTTGGGATCTGCACGTTGTGGTTGAGGAGTGTTGTGTTTTTTAATAGTGGATTTTTTTGTTAATGGTTAACCTGCAGGTTGGTTGCAGAGAAGTAATATTAAAGTTGTCCTACTGCAATAGTTAAGTTAGTGGTACAGCTTTGGAAGATGACGATTGGAAGCTTCTGAGTGTTCTTGATAGTAAAGTTCGAATGGCGATAGTAGGTTTGCTGTTAAAGTTTGAGTTTGCCAGTTTGTCAGAGATCGCTCGGAAACTTGAGGACTGTGGCTCGAAAATGACTATTTCAGGTGTTCTTAAACACGTTAAGGAGTTGGAAAGCGCGGGATTGGTGCGTCACGAGTCGGGTGTTTTTGCCGACAAACCTGATGCTAGGAGGACTCTCTATTTTGTGGAGGGCAAAGAGAGAGTTGAGAAAATGTTGCGGGAGTTGGAGGCCTGTGTATTGATGCCGTTGCGGGCGGGGATGTTATTTAACAAGACAGCTTCTTTGGCGCGTGAGTTGCAAAGACTTGGTCACAAGCCTTCTGAGAAAGATAGAGCTTTTCTTGAATCTTTGTTGTCTGAATGTGAGTCGCAAGATGTTTGTCGCTATTTGACGGAAGACGAAAAGAAGAAGTTGAAGTTTTGGAGAATGATGATGGCGGTTATCTAAAAGTTGCAAGCCATTTAGATTAGTGATAGTCTGGTTATTTGTTGAAGCAGTCGTATGGCGTCTTTTTCCGATTCTGGGAGTTTTCCCATGAGCCGAGTGGCTATTTGGTCTATGCCTTTTGCGAATTCGCTTTCGCTAAGTTTCTCGCAAGCTAGAAAGGCTTTTTCGGAGCCTACTTGCCCATAAGATTTGGAGACTTTTGGGTCTTCGTTTATTCGGGTTATGCAGGGGATTCCGAGGAGGTTTTCTAGGTCTGCGGTGAATTCTTTGCTGAAGGTTGTGGGGGTTTTGATTCTGTTTAGCACAAATCCGAGGGGGGTTGATTTGAGGAGGTATTTGCTTAGTCGGATAGTGTCTATGGTTGATTCTACGCAGAGGACGAATTCGTCTTCTGTGAGTATGGGGATGAAGTATTGGCAGATTCCTAACGATAACAGAGCTGCTTTGCCTAGTGGGAAGGGGACGTCGATGAATATGTAGTCGGTTTTTAGGTCGCTGATTTTCTGGGCGAAGCTTATGGGGTCTATTTCGAAGTAGTTTTGCAGGGAGACTCCTGAGGGCAGTAGAAGCAGGTTTTCGGTTTTTGTGGGGTAGATGGCTTCGCTGATTGGCTTGTCTTTTTTTATGATGTCGTCGAGCTTTGGGTCTTTGGCGGAGATGGGGGTGTCAAAAATTTTTTGCAGGGGCTGATTTGGGTCTCCTTCGAGGAGGACGACTTTCTGGTTTTTTTTGGCTAAGGCGTATCCAACGTTGGCTGTCACTAGGGTTTTTCCTACGCCGCCTTTAGATACGATGAAGGTTACTGTTTTCATCGGGTGTCATCACATAGTTTGATTGGCGGCAGGGAACAAAAAGCTGAGTGATAGTGAACAAAAAGGTTAAAGTTATACCTGTCTGCTATTTTTGGTTTCTTTTTCTGGTTTCGAGGTTTTTGAGTATGTTTTCCAAAGTGTTCTGCGGGTTTATTTGTACTCCGTATTTTTGTTCGAATTCTTCGATTTTTGCTTTGCGGGTGTCCACGTCTTCTTTGAAGAGTGTTTGCGCCGCTTCCACCAGGTTGAATGCTTCAAGTTCGCTCTTATATTTCTCGACGATTTTTTTCTGTCGTTTGAATTTTCTGTAGTAAGTAACAAAAAGCACCGAAGATGCCACGAAAAACATACCACAAATGCCTGCTGCCAAAGAAATGCCCCGTATTGTGTTACCGATGGTTTCACGTTCTTCCAGTAATGCACGGTGGTTGTTTTCTAGTGACTCGTAGC
>JBKHJI010000067.1:0-6977 GCA_046538175.1 Bathyarchaeia archaeon
CGAGATAGCCGAGGAAATGTTGGAGCAGGTTTTGGTGCAGGCGGTGTGGGTTTAGATGGCGAAGGAAGAGGCGATGAGGAAGATTGATGCAGAAGTGATGGTTTGCACTAGATGTGGGTTATGGAAGAAGCGTAAGAAAGCTGTTCCTGGATACGGAAACGCTAATGCGAGGGTCATGTTTGTTGGTGAGGCGCCTGGAAGGCAAGAGGATTTGGAAGGTTTGCCTTTTGTGGGTGCTGCGGGCAGTCTTTTGGACGAGTTTCTGCGTGGAATTGGGCTTTCTCGCGAAGAGGTGTATATAACAAATGTTGTTAAGTGTAGGCCTCCTGGAAATCGTGATCCTAAGCCTGAGGAGATTTCAACTTGTTCGGGGTTATATTTGACTCGTCAAGCCGAGGTGATTAAGCCGAGATTCCTCGTGATGTTGGGCAGACACTCTGCAAAATATGTTCTGGGTAAAGCGGGGATTGAGATAGAAGGTATAACGGTGGTTCACGGCAAGGTATACGATGTTAGTCCTTTTGGCTTTTCAGTGATCGCCATTCCCATGTTTCATCCTGCAGCGGCTTTGTACAATGCCAAGTATCGAGATTTGCTGGCTAAGGATTTCGAAGTGCTACAAGCTGAGATTTACAGGTGATGTTGTTTTTGTTCTCTTCTTAGGAAGTCTCCTATGTCTAGGATGTTTTTGACGACGACTTGGTCTCTTTTTGTTTGTTTGTCTAGGTCGTGTGTTATTTTGCCGAAGCCTAAACATTCGCCATATTGGTTGAGGACGAGTGTGTAGTTGCCTTTTCTTTTTGAGCCTGTTGTTTTTAGTATTCCTTGTTTGAATATGTCTCTTTTGCATGTGAAGAGCCATTCTGTTTTTTGGTCTACGGTGGTTTTGTTTGCTTTCTTTTTTTTGGCGATTATTTGTAGGAGGTTGAAGCTGGGGAAGAAGGTTTGGTTTTTGTGTTTTCCTAGGTAGGTTCCTGCGTAGTAAAAGTGTTGGGTGATTTGTTGTTTTTGTTTTTGGTTTAGGAGGAGGTAGTATCTGTTTTGTTTTTTGATTGTTAGGTTGGGGTCTAAGTTGATGTTTGTGTTGAATTTTTCGGCGAAGTCTTTTATGGGGTTCACGGCAGGTTCAAGCCTTTTTTTTGAGTTTGCAGACGAAGAAGCCTTGGGTTTGGTTGGTGGGCCAGATTCTTTTGCAGTCTTGGATTGTGGAGTCTAGTTGTTGGTTGAAGATGTTTGTGGGGGCTTCTGTTCCGTGGCAGTTGATTTTTTCGGTTTCGAGGTTTAAGTTTTCTATCGCCCAGTTGATGTTCTGTTCGTTTTCTTCTGGCTCCAACGAGCACGTGGCGTAGACTATTTCGCCTTGGTCTTTGAGGGTTTTAGCTGCTTCTGCGAGTATTTGCCTCTGAACTTCTGCGTTTTTTTGGACGTCTTTTATTGTTCTTCGGTGGAACCAGTTTTTGTCGGTTGCGTAATTGCCTGAGCAAGGGAGGTCTAAGAGTATGCGGTCAAATTGTAGGTTCAAACGTGAACATTGCCTCGCATCCATGTGGTAGACAATAGCGTTTTTTGTGCGGCATCGTTCTAGATGGTTTGCGAGGGCTGTCAATCTCTTTTTTTTGGCGTCTAAGGCTATTATGGTTCCTGTGTTTTGCATTAGGTTGGCTAGTTGTACTGTTTTTCCTCCGGGGGCTGCGCAGGTGTCTAGAACGGTTTTGTGTTTCAGTTGAGTGAACAGTGTAGCTGGGATTTGGGCTGCTGCTTCTTGAATTGAGTAATAGCCTAAAAGATATTCTGTGGTGGCGCCGACGGAAAATTTTGACTTGGATACCCAGTAAGCGTTTTCGAGGAAAGACATCTTTTCGAGTTTTATTCCCTTGGACTCTAGCCTCTTCACGAGTTTGGCTTCTTCGCAGTTTACCGTGTTTATTCTGATCGACTGTCTAAGCTGGACAGGGCGATATTTCCAGCCTAGTTTCCTGTAGCGTTGCGCAAAGAATTCTTTGCCTGACATCAACGGTAGAGATGTGGTTGTTCTTCATAAAAGCTTCTTAACATTGCGGCACGGATACGACTTTGCGGTTTCACCAAGCTTGGGAACGAGGCGGGTTTGCTTGCTTTTTCGGTGTGTGTTTCTAAAATATGGTGTCTTGATTAGTAAGACTTAAATCTTAATATGCTGCTATCTTTCTTGTGAACAAAAAAGGAGGGATAGAAACCAGAATGAAAAGATTTCTCAGAAGCAGAAAAGCATTGAGCCCAGTAGTCGCAGCCATCATACTAATCGCCGTAACAGTCGCAGTCAGCATAGCCGTAGCCGCATGGATGGGAGCCCTAACTTTCACGTTCATGGGAACAGAAGAACTTAGAATAACACATATAGCCTTTACAGGTAACCAAACAGGGGTGGACATTACGATGATGAATACGGGTACAACGTCGATCACTTTGTACGAAGTTTGGTTTGGAGGCAACGTTACTGTTGACAGTACAGTGATACCTGCGAACGAAAACCGTACAGTAACTTTGGGTGGTCAATCGTGGAATTACGGATATAACTATCAGATCAAAGTTGTCACTACGAAAGGTAACCAGTACTACTACTCTGCAGTTGCTCCGTCTACGTAGTTTCCCCTTTGTTTGTTTGGGAATGGGGGTAGGGTAAACCCCTCTTCTTTCATCGTCTTTGGAGGTATGAATATGGTAGTGGAAATTAAAGAGTACAATTCAGCCGCGGATATTGCGGTTACTATAGATGAGGAAATCAGCCGGACTAAAAGCACGCTAGGCGAATATTTACGTCGCTTGGATGAGATTCGAGCTTTAGCTGAACGGTCCAAGAAAATACGCGACGTAGTGTTTAAGCTGGCTGGCAAAAAAGCAAATCAAGAAAGCTTGGGCGAAATCTCTGTGGGCGGCCTAGACGTTGTCTTGGACGCTAATCCGTTTCACGAGTTGACCGCCATCGAAGAAGTCGTCAGAAGCCAACAAAACAGGCTCTTGGTGTTGCAGAAATCGCGAGAAGCTTTGAAATGGGTCGACCAAGTAGGCGACACTGAAGGCTTGAAATACCTCGTCTTAGAGAACGACGGAGTACCTGAAAAGATACTCTTCAAGATCTCCTAAAACTTATAGTGGAAGTAGAAATCATGAACGGAGAAGCCTACACGTTCGCGCTAAAAAGTGCACTGGCCGAAATCCAAAACATCTGCTCCGACATAAAAACCTCTTTTCTCTTTGACAAAGAAGCAACTATTATTGCAGGAGGCACCGAAACTCCTGAAGCCACTTTGAAAAGAGTCGCAGGCTCCCTCGGGGGCATATTGGAAAAAGCCGATGCAATCGGAGGCTTAGACTCTTTATTAATCGAAGGAAACGAAGGCAACGTTCACATATTCAGCGTGAATGACATGTACTTAACCATGATCGTTTCCAAACATGCAGACATACAATACTTGGAAACCGTTGCCCGCGTGTTAATTCCAACAGTTATAAAGCTGCTCAGCAAACTTGGCCCTACCCCCCTCAACAAATCTTCAACTTTAACTGAGCCCAAAAGATATGAAAAACTAGAAGAAGAAACCGAAAATGAAAGGAAGCCGATGCGAAGAGTAGAACTGGTCCCCAACCAGTTGATAGCTGAAAGCTTCGGAGGCATCTTCACCCGCGGCGACAATGTGCAAATCAGTGAAAACATTATGTCCCAATGGAGAGAACTCATCGACGGCAGAGACATAAACCTCGTTGAACTCGAATCACTCAAAGGCGCAACTAGACGATGCAAAGTTAAAACAATACAAGACGCCGAGCTTGAAAACCGCGCGATCATACGCATTCCAGAAAGAGTTTGCGATGCACTAAACATCAAAAAAGGTGAACTAGTAAAAGTCAGACCCATAATCAACTGAAGGAGAAAAACATGATGACCCCTAAAAAACGCAAATCCACCGAATCAACAATAACCGAAGAAAAACCAGAAATCACACTCGACCTCGAAGAAGAAACAGAAGCCAAAGAAAAAACAAAAGAAGACACAAAAGAAGAAGAGACAGAAGAAAAAAGCCAAGAAACCGGCGAAGAAGAAGAAAAAACCGAAGAAGAAAAGAAGAAAAAGCCAAGTATAGGCGAAAAAATAAAACAAAACATCGATCAAGTTAAAGCCCAAGAGGGCGTAATAGGCTACATCCTCAGAAACTCCAGGTCTGCAAGCATCGACTTAAAAGACCCCACAAAAATCATCGACTTCGCAGTGTTGTCGTCCTCTGCCCTACAAATAGGCAAAGAACTTTCAAGCACTTTTGAACTCGGCGACGTAAAATACATTTTAGTGGAAGGAAAAACCATCAAACTTCTCTCCTTCACCCTAGACGAAAACAGGGTCGGCGTGTTCATGGAAAAAACCGTCGACCACAACAACATCTACAAAACCTTAACCCGCTGAAAACGTGATCTATCTCTCCCTTTTTCTCAAACCCCCTGAGGAAAATGAGACAGGAACGGGAAAAAGGATTCTTGCTTAATAGCCCCTCCCCCCTTTTTTTCCGTTCCCTTCTCATCCTCTAAAGGCCGTGGACAAACAACATTATGTGAGGAGTCACAAAAGTTTCAATCAAAGCCGCCACCACAATCAAAACCAAAGTCAACAGGTAGGCCCTTTTAAGATTCCTGCAAAAAGTCTTAAGCGAAAGTTTGGTCACCGCCAACGAAGCCTGCACATCAATTTTAGCCAAAGCCACAAACTTCTTAGGCTTTGTCAAAGCACGAAAATAATCCTTGAAAGCTGGAGCACCAGTTGGGCTCAATAACTCGCTGTTCTGCGCCGTTTTACGTATAGCATTTGTCCAATAAGCCACAGCTGCAAACTCTAGCCATCCATGAGGAAGAACCGCTGCCACAGCTACCGACACGGAGATGTTCAAGGCGGTTATTACGTTTAAGCTGATCATCACCCACACCGCCGCTACCGCAGCGGGCACGAGCCACGTTTTTCTATGAAAAACCGGATAGGCCACAGCCACCGTGAAAAGCAGGTAGGTCAAACTGAAAGTGTTGTGAGAAACAATTATAACAAAAGTAAGCGGATGTGAAAACCCCACAGTGTTTACTACCGGTGCATACAAGTGAAGCAAGCTGTACTGAAAGAGAAAGTTAAGAATCTCAGTCGGATCCATAGAGTCTCAACTTAATCTACTTGAAAGAGCGATTTAGAGATTGCCTAATAGAATGTCGTAAGCGTCAATACAACTTTGCGAGAGCCAAAAACCCCAAAAACAGCTCTAAGCACCTTATACCCAACGTGGGCAAACGCGAAAACACTGGAGAATAACCATTTAAAACGTAACGCACGATGCAGAAACCGTGTTTGGATAATTTTAATTAGGGCGTCTCATTAGAGATGAAAAAGAATCACTACTGGGGCTGTCGGCTAGCATGGTCTAGGCTATGAGACTTGGGCTCTCGTGACCCCGGTTCAAATCCGGGCAGCCCCACCATTCTGAAGCTGAAGATACTGTTTCCTCAACCACTTCGCCCTTTTTTGCAGTTCTTAGGATATGCTTGGATCGATCATAAACTTTCTAACTTACCCATTTTTCTCTCACAAGGCTTGGATGGTTTGCAGAATCGCGAGCACTCCGGCTTCTTTGGCTCTTCTCTGAAGGTATTCATTGTCCAATTTGTTTTCTTGTCTAGTCAACACGCTTTTTACGTCTTGTTCATCAGTTACTCCTCTGTCGGGTCTAGCCAACTTGTTTACTATAAAATCCTCTGCAGAAACAATCCATGCCCAAATGTTCGCATCTAGCTTAACTTTCTCTCTTCTTCTTAAGGTTTCATCATCAAAAACAATTCCATCAGGCCTCAACCATAGCTCAATTTCTATTTTCTCCTTTCGGTCGAATATTACAATTAAAGGGTTATCGGCAGAGGAGATTGTAGGTTCAAAATCCATTGATTGCAGCAAATCTAGGAACTGGTTTAATTCTTTGTTGGTTTTTATTGCCACAGCCAAGTCAATGTCAACAGTTGTTCGAATTCTTCCATAGAAAGGAAGAGCATAACCCCCAATTATCATGTAAGGGACATTTTTATCTTCAAATAGTTTCAGAAGTCTCTGAAGAGACCTTAATATTGCTGGCAATTGTGTTCAACTCCATAAAAAGCTGAAAAGGCGAATGACCATTTGCAACAAGTCTACTAGTATATGACGCATCTCTTACTGCATGTTCAAAGTCTTCTTTTCTCGCTCTAAGTGGTTTCATTTTCAATTTTCTATAGGTTTCTAGAAACTCAAAACCTAGTGGGGTGCATATTATGTTCTTTTTTGGTCTGCCTCTTCTTGAATAGGTAACTTGCTGCAAATCAACGAGCTTCTCTTTGTACATCTCTCTTAATAAAGAGACAACTTTTGATGTCTTCCATTCCAGCGCTTGGACTAAGTCTCTAACGCCACAAGTGGTTGATATAGCGACTTCAAGTACTCGAGCTCGTTGATCCAAAGACATTTTGTTTCCCTCATGGAAACTTATTCACTTATGAAGTGAGAGAAACCGCTATTTAAACATGCCGCAACCTTCCTGTGACACAATCACAGCAGAGACTCTCACTATTCAGGGTGTGCTGCTTCCAATTTCTTTTTCAACTGTTAAATTGAGCACAATCTCTGCAATATCGCTGGCGTATTCGGCTGTTCTCCTTAAGCTTTCGATCAGCAGTCTGAGGTTAACTATTTCTTGGGGTTCAGTTTCCTTTGAAGAAAACACGGCTTCTTTTTCAAGAGATGAAATTTCTTTTGTTTTTGTGATGACGTTTTCTGCAAGGGCGAAGTCGTGTTTGAACAGCGATTCCACTGCAGTTTCGAACAGGGAAACAGCTAATCTACTCATTTTCTTAATTTTTTCTAGGGTTTCATCTTCTAATAGTTTTTTGAGGAGGAGAATGCATCTAGCGATGTTCGCGGCGTGGTCTGCGGTTCTTTCCAC